>NZ_CDRNDK010000176.1:0-12025 GCF_977012225.1 Planomonospora algeriensis
CGCGGCGCGCCGGCGGCGCGTCCGGCGGGCCCGGCTGCTCCCGCAGCTACTGAGCGCCGCGCTGGCCGTCGGCATGGTGGCCACCGGCCTGACCACCTACGGGTCGGTGCCCGGCGACACGCTCTACCCCCTCAAGCGCGCCGCCGAGAACACCCTCCTCCGGTTGAGCACCGACGACGCCGAACGGGCCGGCCGCGGCCTGCAGTCCGCCTCGACCCGCGCCGACGAGGTCGAGGCCCTGCTCGGCTCCGCCGCCCAGAGCGGGGGGAACCTGGTCGGGCAGACCCTCCAGGCGATGGAGGACACCACCCGCTCGGCGGTCACCTCCCTGACCCGGGTACGGCGCCGCGACGCGGAGGACGCCGCGGAGGTCACCGGGGACCTCGAACGCTTCGTCCGCAAGCAGCGCGACCAGATCGAGGGGATGCTCCCCAAGATGGACGAAGAGGACCAGCGCAGGGCCAGCGGCTACCTGAACTACATCGAAGGCCTGGCGCCGCCCGGGTGACCGGCCGGTGAAACGTCGCCGTACGGCCCGGCGTACCCGGGCCGTACCAGTGTGCTGCGGTTAAGCTGAGTGGCTATGAAGCGGCTGATACGACGGCGGAGCGCGGCGGAGACGGCCGGAGAGGTGGCGGCCGCGGCGGCCGTCGCCCTGCCGATGGCCGAGCCGGATCCGACCGCCGCCGCCTTCTTCGACGTCGACAACACCATGATGCGCGGCGCCTCGATCTACCACTTCGCCCGGGGCCTGGCCTCGCGCGGGCTGTTCACCACCAAGGACCTGGTGAGGTTCGCGCTCGGGCAGGCGGTGTTCCGCGTCCGCGGCGACGAGAACCCCGAGCACATCGCCGAGGCCAGGGAGACCGCGCTGGCGTTCGTGGCGGGCAGCAGGGTGGAGGACATCGTCCGCCTCGGTGAGGAGATCTACGACGAGGCGATGGCCGACCGCATCTGGCCCGGCACCCGCGCCCTCGCGCAGAGCCACCTGGACGCCGGTCAGCGCGTCTGGCTGGTGACCGCCACCCCGATCGAGCTCGCCCGGGTGATCGCCCAGCGCCTCGGCCTCACCGGCGCCCTCGGCACCGTCTCCGAGACCGTGGACGGCGTCTACACCGGCCGGCTGGTCGGCGACCTGCTGCACGGCCCCGCCAAGGCGGAGGCCGTACGGGCCCTGGCCCGCAGGGAGGGCCTCGACCTGAACCGCTGTTTCGCCTACAGCGACTCGGCCAACGACCTGCCGCTGCTCTCCCTGGTCGGCCACGCGGTCGCGATCAACCCCGACGGGGAGCTCCGCGACCACGCCCGGGAGAACGAGTGGGACATCAAGGACTTCCGTACCGGGCGTAGGGCCACGATGATCGGCCTGCCCATCGCCGCCGGGGCCGGCGCCGTGGCGGGCGGCGTGGCCGCCGCCATCGCCCTGCGCCGTCACTACCGCTCGTCCTGACGCCCTCCCGCGCCCACGCGGCGCACGGCGCGGTCGAACAGGCTCGACAGGGCCGCGTTCACGGCCTCGGGGCGTTCCAGTCCGACCATGTGGCCGGCGCCGGGGACGATCTGGAGCCGGGCTCCCGGCACGGCCTCGGCGATGCGGTGGCTGTGGACCTTCGGCGTCAGGCGGTCGCGTGCGCCGACCATGACGAGGGTCTCCACCGAGCCGAGCGCGGCCAGGGCCCTGCTCTTGTCGTGGACGAGGAAGTCGTTGAAGAAGCCGACCATGACCTCGGTCGGCGTGGTGGCGACCATCTCGGTGACGAACCGCACGTGGTCGCGGCGCGCCCCGGGCCCGAAGGCGACGTAGCGGGTCACCGGCAGGTTGGTGCGCGTCTTGAGTGCGACGCTGCGGTCGATGAGCTCCGCGCGGGCGCGCAGGCGGTCGAACACGATCGGGGTGACGACGGGGGCGAGCCGGCCGACCGGGCCGGGCAGTCCGAACGTGATCTCCCCGAGCCGGCCCGACGAGGTGCTGAGCAGTGCCGCCCCCGCCACCCGCGAGGCCAGCAGTTCGGGGTGCCGCTCCGCGAAGGCCATGATCGTCATGCCGCCCATGGAGTGCCCGACCAGCACCACCGGCAGTCCCTCGGGCACCGTCCGCTCGATCACCGCGGCCAGGTCGTCGCCGAGCCGGTCGATCGTGCAGGCGTCGGGCGCCCCGGCCGCGGAGCCGCCGTGCCCCCGCTGGTCGTAGAAGACCAGGGTGGCCCGGCCCTTGAAGGCCTCCCGCTGGAAGTGCCAGCAGTGCCGGTTCATGGTCCAGCCGTGCGCGAACACCACGGCGAACTCCGGGGATTCGGCCTCTTCGATGTCGACCGCGAGCTGGACGCCGTCGTCTACGGTGACGGTGACCGGCCGCCCCCGGTGCCCGCCGAGCGCCGCCTCGGAGCGCCCCCGGCTCCGCCGCCGCCCGGCCACGCCGAGCACCACCCCCACGGCCAGCCCGGCGAACACGGCCCTCGTCGCGGTACGGCGTGCGGCCATGGCCCCTCCCAACGTCCAGTGTTCTCTGCCGAGCACACCATATCGGTCGAAAGCGCCCGTTGTTAGACGCTGTGCCTAATAAAATCGCCGCCCGTTCCCTCGCGAACGCGCAGGTCGGCGCAGGATCGCTCCCCCGCCGGAGCGCGACGGCCGGACCGGTCAGGCGCGACGGCCGGACCGGTCAGAGGAAGGGCGGGAAGGCGTGGCCCCGCTGGAGGCGGAGTTCGTTCAGCTGCTGCTGGATGACCTCGCGCACGTGGTCGGTGAGGTTGAAGACCAGCATCGGGTCGTCGGCGTCACCGGGGGCGTACTCGTCGGTCCGGATGGGCTCGCCGAAGCCGATCAGCCACTTGGACGGGAGCGGGACCAGGCCCAGCGGTCCCAGCCAGGGGAACAGCGGAGTGATCGGGAGATACGGCAGGCCGAGCGCCCTGGCCAGGAAGCGCAGGTCGCCGATCTTCGGGTAGATCTCCTCGGCCCCCACGATCGCGCAGGGCACGATCGGGACCCCGGCCCGGATCGCCGAGGCGACGAACCCGCCCCGGCCGAAGCGCTGCAGCCGGTAGCGCTCGGAGAACGGCTTGCCGACCCCTTTGAAGCCCTCCGGGAAGACCCCCACGAGCTCGCCCTTGCGCAGGAGGCGGTCGGCGTCCTCGCGGCAGGCCAGCGTGTGGCCGGTCTTGCGGGACAGGTGCCCGAGCACCGGCAGCCGGTAGACCAGGTCCGCGCCGAGCAGGCGGATCGCCCGCCGGTCGGGGTGGTCGTCGTGCAGGGCCACCTGGAGCATGAGCGCGTCGACCGGGATCGTGCCCGAGTGGTTGGCGACGACGAGCGCGCCCGAGTCGCCTGGAACGTTCTCGACGCCGACGGTCTCGACGCGGAACCAGTGGCGGTAGAGCGGGCGGATCAGCTCCAGCAGCACCTTGTCGGTCAGCTCGGCGTCGAAGCCGAACTCGTCGACCTCGTACTGCCCGGTGAGGCGGCGCCGCAGGAACGCCAGCGCCTCGGCCAGGCGCCGGTCCCCGTCGTCTCCGCCGTCGCCCCAGAGGTCGTGGTGGTCTCCGAAGGCGTACGGCCCGCCGCCGGGGTCCCGCCGCGACTCGCGATCAGAATGATCCCTGGAAGGCTCCTGAGCGGAACGATCCCGAGACGGCCCGTGATCGGAGCGATCCCGAGACGGCCCGTGATCGGAGCGATCCCGGGACGGCTCCTGGGCGGAGCGGCCCCGGGAGATGGGGATGACCCGCGCCTCGTGCGGTTCGCCGGCCCTGCCCGCCGTCTCGCTCATCTCGTCACCATACGGGAGAGCGCGTCCAGCGCGGCGGCGGGGAGCCCGGCGCCCGGGCGCCGGGTGCGCAGGAAGTCCTCGAAGGCGGCGCCCGTGGAGAACTTGGGCCGCCATCCGAGCGTCGCGGCCAGCCTGGCGCCGTCCACCGCACGGCCGTGGCACATGAGCCGGAGCTGTTCGGGAGAGAAGTTCACCAGCCCCGCGCTCCTGGCGAGGTCGCCGAGCAGGCCGAAGGCCGGGGAGGGGACCGGCACCGAGAGCAGCCCGGCCCGCCGCAGGCACTGCGACAGGAGCAGCACTCCGTCCCCGGCGGCGTTGAACGTGCCGGGGTGGTCCTCCGTGGCCATCCGGCGCAGCACCTCGACCGCGTCGTCCTCGTGGACGAACTGCAGCCGCGGATCGAAGCCGAGCACGGTCGGCAGCACCGGCTGGGAGAAGTAGCGGATCAGCGGCGAGTCGACGCCCGGACCCATGAAGTTGGCGAACCTGAGCATCGACACGGTCACGTCCCGGCGCCGCCTGGCGAAGCCCCGGACGTATCCCTCGACCTCGGCGGCGTCCTTGGCGTACCCGTGGGCGGGGGGCTCGGCCGGCTCGACGTCCTCGGTGAAGACGGCCGGGTCCCGCGGTGACGAGCCGTACACGGCCGTGGTCGAGCGCACGACGACGCGACGGACCGTCGCGGACCGCTGACAGGCACCGAGCAGCTGCATGGTGCCGATGACGTTGTGCTCCTTCATGAGCGCGCGGCCGCCACTCCTCGGGGGAGAGCTGACCAGGCCCACGTGGACGACGGTGTCGATGTCGGCGGCCGCGATCACCTGGGCGATGTCGGGGCTGCGCAGATCGACGCGGACGAACTCCGTCCGGCCGAGAGGTACGCCGCCATCACGTGAGAGCGAGGGCGGCGGCACCGTGTCTACTCCGATGACCCGGTCGATGTCCGGGTCAGCCGCGAGAACGCTCGCCACTCGGGCGCCGATGTGGCGCGAGACCCCGGTGACAAGCACGGTGTGGGTCATCGACGCCTCGCAGGTCCGCGTTGCTACTTCTTGTTACGCCGCTGGATACGGGTCTTCTTGAGAAGCTTGCGGTGCTTCTTCTTCGCCATGCGCTTACGACGCTTCTTGATGACAGAGCCCACGGGACCCCCAGGTAGCTGGTAGCCGAATTGCAAACCGGCGTGCGGGCGCACACCGGGTCAACAGACTACCGGCGATCCGCGGTGGATCGCCCGCAGGCCCGGGGTCCCGGGCGTCGGAACTCGCGGTGCGGCCCTCGCACCGCTACGTCACGGCCTCCGTCCCGGTCCCGGAACCCGGATAATCCGGCTCCGGCCGGCCTCGCGGGACCGTTCCCGGGACGTCCGGTGAGGCGCGGGCCCGCCCTTCCACCGGGTTCACCCGGGGGGCACGGGCCCGCGGTCGCTTCAACCGGCCTCGATGTACGCGTCCCGGAGATAGTCGTGCACCGCCTGCTCCGGCACTCTGAAGGACCGGCCGACCCTGATGGCCGGCAGCTCACCCGAGTGCACGAGCCGGTACACCGTCATCTTGGACACCCTCATGACCGTGGCCACCTCGGCCACCGTCAGGAACTTCACCTCACTGAGAGGTCTTTCGCCTGCACCCATCGGACGCCTCTTCCGCACGTGTTTCCGGGTTATCCCCACTGGTGCCATCGCTCACGCACGTCTACTGCCGTCAGCGTAAGTCGGGACTCCGAACACGCAAACCCCCTATTTTCCCAACGTTCGTAGCCCCATGTCAGCGGAACGGAGAAACTCGCTGGCCAGCCACCCTCAAAGCCGATCGTGGAACGGGCCAACCGTCTCCCATAAGAGTCGCCCACCATCACCGAAAAGTTGGCAAAGAGTCGGCGAGCCGCGTGGAATGCAGGCGCGAAAAGCCGGTATAAGGACGGCCGGATCCGGTGTCACGCCCGTCTCAGAGGGCGCTCACGACCCTCGTGACCAGATGCGTCGTCAACGGAGCGTAATGTCTCGGCAGCACGTTGTCATCGAGCGGCACGGTGACCGCGATCTTGCCCTCCGCCTCGCCGACGAAGAGCGCCGGGTCGTTGCTGTCGGCGAATCCCACCGTCGGGATTCCCGCCTCCCCCGCCGCGCCGGCCCACCCGTGGTCGGCGATCACCAGATCGGGGCGGTCCTCCCCCATCTCCGCGATCATCGCCTCCATCGGCGCCGGGTCGTGGGTGTGCACGAAGGCCCCCCTGTCGTCCAGCATGGCGACGTCGTCGAGATAGCGGATCTTGCGCCTGCGCCCGAAGCGGGGGCCGGTGTAGGACCAGTCCTCGGCGGGGGTCAGCAGCGTCGCCCCGCGCTCGCGCGCCAGCCTGGCCAGCGCCAGGTGGACGGTGAGCAGACCCGTGGGGTGGCCGGTGGCCACCAGGATCCGCGCCCCGGCGTTCCGGAGCACCCCGGCGATCACGTCGCCCATCGCCTCGACGGCGTCGATCGTGCGGTCCGGGTCGATGGTGTCCTGGCCCTCCCGGTGGGCCGGATCGGCCACGACCCCGGCGGACTTCGCCATCAGCTCCAGGACGTCCCGGTACGCCCAGCCCTCGCCCAGGGTGAGCCCGAACATGTGGTGCGGGTCCCGGTTGGCCAGCGACCGGTAGTGGTCGAGGTTGTTCTCCCGGCTGGTCGCCACGTCGCCGGCGATCCGGGTGTGGACGAGGTGCTCGCGGAGGTCGTCCCGCGATCCGGGGTTCGGGGTCGATGCGGAGTGCAGGGTCACGGGATCGGGTCCAGTCCGTGGAAGGGGAACACGGCGTTCCTGGTGGCCAGGATCGCCCGGTCGACCGGGTCTGCAGGGTCATAACCGGCGGACAGGTCGGTGAATTCCGGCTTCCTGCCGTCGGTCATCGACAGCGGCGGCGTCTCGCCGGTCCGCTCCCGCACCAGCCGCCGCCACTCCTGGGGGGTGGCGGTGGCCGGGTCGAGCGGGTGCCCGGCGACCTCGGCCAGCAGGTGGGTCCACGCCCGGGGCACCACCTGGACCAGCTCGTACCCGCCGCCGCCGGTCACGATCCACCGGCCGCCGGCGGTCTCGTGGGCCAGCTCGTGCAGCGCCGCGTAGGCGGTCCGCTGCCCGTCCAGGCTGAGCATCAGGTGGGCCAGCGGGTCCAGCGCGTGGCTGTCGCAGCCGTGCTGGGTGAGGAGGACCTCCGGGGCGAACTCCCGCAGCAGCGGCGGGACCACCGCGTGGAAGGCCCGCAGCCAGCCGCCGTCGCCGCAGCCGGCCGGCAGCGCCACGTTGACCGCGGTGCCCTCCGCCCCGGTCTCGTGCGGGAAACCCGTGCCCGGGAAGAGGGTCCGGGGGCTCTCGTGCAGGCTGACGGTGAGCACCCGGGGGTCGTCGTGGAACATCGCCTGGACGCCGTCCCCGTGGTGCACGTCCACATCCACGTAGGCGACCCTGGAGGCGCCCTGGGACAGCAGCCAGCCGATGGCCACCGCCGGGTCGTTGTAGACGCAGAAGCCGCTCGCCGTACCCGGCATCGCGTGGTGCAGCCCGCCGGCGACGTTCGCCGCGTGCTCGGCCTCCCCCGTCCACACCGCGCGGGCCGCGGCCAGCGTGGCCCCGGCGATGAGCGCGGAGGCCTCGTGCACCCCGGCGAAGGCGGGGTTGTCCTCGGTGCCCAGCCCGGCGGCGCGGTCGGGCCTCCCGGTCGCCGAGACCCGCCGGACCGCCTCGATGTAGTCGCGCCGGTGGACCAGGGCCAGCTCGTCGTCGGTGGCGGGCGCGCAGCCGGCCAGCTCGACCGCGTCGAGCACGCCGAGCTCCCGGGCCAGCGCCATGGTCAGCTCGACCCGGACGGGCGCGAGCGGGTGCCCGGGACCGAAGTCGTAGGCGGTGAGCGCGTCCTCCCAGACGACCCGCACGGACCGGCTCATCCGCATCCTCCTCGGCTCGCTCCCCGGGCGACATCGGCACCGCCGGCGGCATCGGCGCCGGCGACGATGTGGGCGACGTTACCGCACGGCCGCCGCCCCACCGCCCCCGCGGGGTGGGGCGGGCTGGCCCCCGATGTGCTCCCTGCCGCCCTCGGCCCGCTCAGCCTCCCCTGCCGCCCTCTCAGCCCTCCCAGCTGCCCGGCACCCCGGCCGTCCGGACAGGACCATTCGCCCGTACCTTGACATGCCGTACTGTCGTGCCATGCGTTTGCGGGGTGTGCGCGAGGTCTGGCGGGCCCTGGGGCGTTCCCGGGTGTTCGACGGCCTGCTGGCGGCCGGAGTGTGCGCGGCCGACGTGACCGCGGCCCTGGTCCTCTTCCCCGCGGGCGACCCAGGCCGGATCCCCGCCCTCGCCATCTCCGCCGCCGGCGCCGCCGCCCTCCTGGTACGGCGCGGCCGTCCGATCGCGGTCGCCCTCGTCACCCTGGCCCTCGACCTGCTCTACGTCCTGCTCGGCCTGGGCGATCCCGCCACCCCGCCCAGCACGATCGGCCTCTACGGTCTGGGCCGCTACGCGGCCGGCAGAGCCGCCTGGAGCGTCTCCGCGGCCACCGTGGTCATGTACGCGCTGCTGTCTCTGAAGACGATGCCGGGACCGCTCTACTACTCCGCCGTCCCGGTGCTCCTGCCCCTGCTGTTCACCGGCACGGGCGCGTTCTTCCGGCTCCGGAGCGAGCTGCGCGAGCGCAGGCAGCAACAGGTGGCCGAGGCCGCGGTGCGCGCCGAGCGCCGCCGCATCGCCCGGGAGCTGCACGACGTCGTCGCCCACCACATCACCACGATCAACGTGCTGGTCGGCGCCGGGCGCACCACCATGGCCTCCGACCCCGAACGCGCCCAGGAGGTGCTGGTCACGGCCGAGCGCACGGCCCGCGAGGCGATGACGGAGATGCGGCAGCTCCTGCACGTGCTCCGGGTCGAGGACGACGGCGAGCCGGAGGACCACTCGGGGACCGGCGTCGCCGCGCTGCCCGCCCTGGTCGAGCAGGTACGCGGTGCAGGCCTGCCGGTCGGCATGGAGGTGACGGGGGAGGCCGTCCCGCTGCCCGCGGCGGTGGACCACGCCGTCTACCGGATCGTGCAGGAGGCCCTCACCAACACGCGCAAGCACGCGCCCGGCGCCCGCGTCAGCGTCCGGCTCGCCCACCTGCCAGGCGCCGTCGAGGTCGAGGTCCTCGACGACGGCCTCGGCCGGCGCTCCGGCGGGCAGCAGGGCGGCGGCTTCGGACTGGGCGGCATGGCCGAGCGGGTGGCGCTGTGCGGGGGGCGGTTGCAGACCGGTCCCCGTCCCTCGGGAGGCTTCCAGGTCCACGCCCGCATCCCGGTCCCGGAGCCCCGGGAGCCGGCGGTCCGGGTCTCCGCGCTCTGGAGCCGGGAACCGAAGGAGAACCCGTGATCACGATCCTGGTGGCCGACGACCACGCCGTGGTGCGCACCGGCTTCCGCATGATCCTCGGCTTCCAGCCCGACATGTCCGTCGTCGGGGAGGCCGCCGACGGGGCGCAGGCCGTACGGCTCAGCCGCGAGCTGCGGCCCGAGGTGGTGCTGATGGACGTGCACATGCCCGGGACCGACGGCGTCGCGGCCACCAGGGAGATCACGGAGGCCCTCCCCGGGACGCGCGTGCTGGGCCTGAGCACGTTCGACCTGGACGAGTACGTGGTGGCGATGCTGCGCGCCGGGGCGGCGGGGTTCCTGCCCAAGGACGTCTCGCCGGAGGAGCTGGTCGAGGGCGTGCGGACCGTGCACCGGGGGGAGGCGCCGTGGCGCCCCGGCTGCTCACCCGCCTGATCGGCGCGTTCGTGCGCGCCCCCGGCCCCCGTCCGGCGCCCGCGACCGGCGCGCTCGCCTCGCTCACCGACCGCGAGCGGGAGGTGCTCGTGCTCATCGCCGGCGGGTACGCCAACAGCGAGATCGCCGAGCGGCTGGCCGTCTCGCCGTCCACGGTGAAGAACCACGTCACGAGCCTCTTCGCCAAGATCGGCGCGCGGGACCGCGCTCAGGCGGTGATCGCCGCCTACGAGGCGGGCCTGGTCACCCCCGGGCGGTAGGAGCAGGGTCCTACCCGCGGGGGCCGGTCGTACCGCGCTCCCAGTCCGCGGACCGTCCTCCGGCACGATGATCCGGGGCCGGGCGCGCGGGAGGCTGAAGGCATGATCAACGTCAGATCGCTCACCAAGCGGTACGGCTCGACCGTCGCCGTGGACGGGCTCTCGTTCGAGGTACGGCGCGGCCGGGTGACCGGCTTCCTCGGCCCCAACGGCGCCGGCAAGTCGACCACCATGCGCATGGTCCTCGGCCTGGACCGGCCGAGCGAGGGCACCGCCCTCATCGACGGCACGCCGTACGGCGAGCTGAGGAACCCGCTGCGCAAGGTCGGCGCCCTGCTGGACGCCAAGGCGGTCCACGGCGGGCGCAGCGCGCGCGACCACCTGCTCTGCCTGGCGCAGAGCAACGGCATCCCGGCCTCCCGGGTGGCGGAGGTGCTCGCCCTCACCGGCCTGACCGCGGTGGCGCGCCGCCGCGTCGGCGGCTTCTCGCTGGGCATGTCGCAGCGGCTGGGCATCGCCGCGGCGCTCCTCGGCGATCCGGAGATCCTGATGTTCGACGAGCCGGTGAACGGGCTCGATCCGGAGGGCATCCTGTGGATCCGCACCCTGATGCGCGACCTCGCCGCCGAGGGCCGCGCGGTGTTCGTCTCCAGCCACCTGATGAGCGAGATGGCGCAGACGGCCGACCACCTGGTCGTCATCGGCAGGGGCCGCCTCATCGCCGACACGGGTGTGGAGGAGTTCATCGGGCGCAGCTCCCAGGCCTACGTCCGGGTGCGCGCGCCGCGCCTGCCGGAGCTCGCACGGGTACTCGGCGAGGCCGGGCGCGCGGCGGATCCTGCGGGCGCGGCGAAACGGCCGGACGCGGCGTGCCGGGTGGAAGCGGCGGGGCCGGTGGAGGTGGCGCTGCACGGCGACCACCTGCGGGTGACGGGCCTGGGCGCCGAGGCCGTCGGTGAGGCCGCGGCGGGGGCCGGGCTCACCCTGCACGAGCTGACCCCGGTCTCGCCGTCCCTGGAGGCGGCGTACATGGAACTGACCCAGGAGAGCACCGAGTACGCGGGAGCGCGGGCATGACGGGCGTGTTGCGATCGGAATGGACCAAGCTCCGCTCGGTGCGGTCCACCCTGTGGACCCTGCTGACGGCCGTGGCGCTGATGGCCGGGTTCGGGGTGCTGCTCACCGCCGTCTCCAAGGACATGGGAGAGGAGGTCGGGCCCGCCGACGCCCTCATGTTCAGCCTCTCGGGCTCCCCGTTCGCCTCGCTGGCGGTGGCCTCGCTCGGCGTCCTGGTCATCAGCGGCGAGTACCGCACCGGCATGATCCGCACCACCCTGCTCGCGGTCCCCGGCCGCCTGCGGATGCTGGCCGCCAAGGTCGCGGTCTTCACCGCGGTGGCCCTCGCCGTCTCGCTGGTCGCGTCGTTCGCCGCCTTCCTCATCGGGCAGGCCGTGCTCGGGGACGCCGGGATCGCGCTCGGCGACCCCGGCGTGCTGCGGGCGGTCGTCGGCTCCGCGCTGCTCATCACGGCGAGCGGGATCTTCGGCCTGGCGCTCGGCGCGCTGATCCGGCACACCCCCGGCGCGATCGTCGCCGCGATCGCCCTGATCTTCGTCCTGCCGCAGATGACCAACATGCTGCCCGGCGCGTGGGGCGAGGCGGTGCGCGAGCACTTCACCACCAACGCCGGCGACCAGGTCACCCGTATCGACATCATGGACGGGCAGCTCGGTCCCTGGACCGGCTTCGGGGTCTACTGCGCCTGGATCGCGGTCGCCCTCGCCGCCGCGGCGGTGCTGCTGCGGCGCCGGGACGCCTGAACGACGGGCGGGCCGTCCTCGCCGGGCATCCGGCGGGGGCCTCTGGGCGTCCGGCTCCGGGGCGCGGACCGCGTACGGACCGTGTGCGGGTCGCGGTCACGTCTCCCACTGGTCCGCAAGCCGGTCCCAAGATCCGCTCTCTAGCGTCGTCATCCTGTTCCCGGTGCGGCTCCGGTCCGCCGGGAACGGTGACCCGCGCCGGAGTCGCGCCGGGGGATCGGCCAGCCGATCGCCGGAGCGCGCCCGGCCGCTCCACCCCTGCAGAAAGACCGTGTCGATGTTCCTCACTCCGCGCCCGTCCCGCCGGACGCCGCACTCCTCCGCCGCCTTCCTCCGCCGCCGCTGGGCCGCCGCGGCGGTGGCGGCGCTCGCCCTGGGCTCGCTGTCCGCCTGCGGCTCCGGTACG
>NZ_CDRNDK010000177.1:0-11949 GCF_977012225.1 Planomonospora algeriensis
CGGTCCGGGCCTCCGGAGCCGCCGGGGGCGCCCCGGCGACGCAGGCGGCGGGGGCGGCGCAGGGGGCGCCGTCGCCCGTGACGGCGTTGAAGCGGCGGTTCGTCGAGCACACGGGGCTGCGGATCTCCGACGTCGGGCGGGTCTACCGGGACGGCAAGGCGGTGGTCACCATCTGGCGCAGGGGCAGGGTGGAGTTCAATGCCTCGGGGGTGTACGCCACGGACACGACGGGGCGCACGGAGGCAGGGCGCGGGGCGATCCGGGAGTTCGAGGGACTGACCGGGCAGCGGCTCGGCTCGACCCGGGTGATCTGCTTCCCGAACGAGGCATACCTGTCCGGGCCCGGATATGAGACCTGGCTGCCCGAGGGCAAGAGCTGGCTCGGGCTGATCGGCCCGGCGAACATCAAGCAGACCGCGGCGCTGCCGCAGATCGTGAACGTCTTCGAGCCGGCCACCCTGGCCGCCCTGCTCTCCCACAGCGCGGTGAAGCGGAGACTGTCCTCCGGCACGTACCACCAGGGCGCCGTGACGCTGCGCACGCTCTACCGGGTCTCCCCCTCCTTCCGCGACCGGCTCGCCGGGCCGCCGAAGGGGCCGAGCGCGAAGATCACGATCGGCTTCCGGCTCTGGCTGGACCGCTCGAACCTGGCGCGCCGCCTGACCACCACCTGGAAGCAGCCCGTACCCGGCACGCCGAAGCGGCCTACGGTCACGGTCGCGGACACCCGCTACACCGCCTGGGGATCGGACGTGACGCTGGCGCCCCCGCCGCCGGAGGACACCGCCGACGCGGGGCGGGTCGGCGGCGACTTCTCCCCTCCACCGACGCTGCCGGTCGGCTGATGGGAGCTACCGACCCGCCGACCGCCCGACCGGTTCTCTCCGCCCCCGACCCGCCGACCGCCCGACCGGGCCGCGGCGTTCTGCACGGAATATGCATCATCAATTCGGCATATGCCATATTTAATGAGACTTTATTGTGATCTAGCTTCGGAAGGATGTCCGGGTCCCTCCCGAACGGGGTGGAGGGAATACACGGGAGAATCCACTTGAAGCGTTTCATCGCCGGTCTGGCCTGTACGGCAGCAGCAGGCCTGGCCGTTCCCACGCTCGCCTCGGCCGCCCACGCGCAGGCGCCCGCCGACCCCCTCGCCGCGCTGCAGAGCAAGCTCGGCGCCGGCCGCGGGGTGAGCTTCTCCGACAGCCTGAAGCTGGCCGCGGGCAAGGAGCGCACGGTCGTCATCACCCGCAAGGGCGTGCTGCAGTTCGACGGTTCCGGAGTCGTCGCCTCCGACCACACCAGCCGGCCCCGGATCAAGTCCGGTGACCTCGACGAGCTCGTGGTCGCCGGTCAGAACTCATACGACGAGAACTCCAAGGCGTTCGCCAAGGCGCTCAACGGTATCGCCAAGCCCGAGCGCACCGTCCGCGTGAAGAACGTCTCCTACATCTCCGGCGGCATGTTCGGCGAGTTCCTGCCCGAGGGCAAGAAGTGGATCCGCTACCCCGGCTCCATCAACGGCGTCCTCGACAGCCTCGGCGGGCTGCAGCCCCAGCTCGTGAACGCCGCCGAACCCGGCACCCTCAAGGCCCTGCTCGCGCACGCGGTCAAGCAGCCGGGGGGCTACACCGGGAAGATCAGCCTGGGTGAGCTGCACAAGGTCTCGCCGTGGTTCCGGGCCTCGATGCCGCTCAAGCCGACCGGCGCCCAGGCGGAGCAGGTGCTGAGCTGGAGGCTGTCCGTCGGCTCCGACGGGCTCCCCACCCGGCTGACGAGCACCTACGTCGGCGGGCCGAACTCCTCCTCCATCACGATGGAGACCGACTACACCGGCTGGGGCTCCAAGGTCTCGGTGAAGGCCCCGTCGGCCGACGAGGTCGTCGCCTTCGAGGACCTCGACCTGGACGCGGCCGAGGTGCCGGTCCCGCTGCTCGCCAAGTGATCCCGGCCCGCCCGTCACCGGCCGATCGGCCGGTGACGGGCGGACGCCGTGTCCGGGGACACCGCTCCGGCCGGGAACCGCTAGAGCTTCTCCAGCGGCGCGTAGGCCAGCATCAGGGTCTTGGCCCCGCCGCTGCCGAAGTCGACCTTCGCCTTGTCGCCGTCGACCGAGACGACCGTGCCCAGGCCGTACTGGTCATGGGTGACGCGGTCCCCCGGTGCGAGGTCGGGGATCTTCCGGCCGCCGGGCTTGCGGGCGGGGGCCGTGCGGGAGGGCTCGCGGCGGGTCGCGGCGGTCCAGGCGTTCTTCTTCGGGTCGCTGCGCCAGTCGACCAGCTCGGACGGGATCTCGGAGACGAAGCGGGAGGCCGGGTTGAACGACGGGGAACCCCACGAGCTGCGGACCGCCGCCCGCGAGACGTACAGGCGCTGCTCGGCGCGGGTGATGCCGACGTAGGCCAGGCGGCGCTCCTCCTCCAGCTCCTTCGGCTCGCCGAGGGAGCGCATGTGCGGGAAGACGCCGTCCTCCATGCCGGTGAGGAAGACCACCGGGAACTCCAGGCCCTTGGCCGTGTGCAGGGTCATCAGCGTGACCACGCCCTGCCCGCCGTCCTCGGCCGGGATCTGGTCGGCGTCGGCCACCAGCGAGACCTGCTCCAGGAACTCCACCAGCGTGCCCTCGGGGTTGGCCTCCTCGAACTCCGAGGCCACCGAGACCAGCTCGTCCAGGTTCTCCAGGCGGCTCTCGTCCTGCGGATCGTCGGAGTTCTCCAGCTCCGCCCGGTAGCCGGTGGTCACCAGGATCTCCCGGGCCAGCGCCGACGGCGGCATGCCCTCGGCCTTGACCGACAGGTCGTCCAGGAGCGCGACGAAGTCCCTGATCGCCTTGAGCGAGCGGGTGGCCATGCCCGGCGCCTCGTCCGCCCGCCGCAGCGCGTCGGCGAACGGGATGCGCTCGCGCGCCGCGAACGCCTCCACCATCGCCTCGGCCCGGTCCCCGATGCCGCGCTTGGGCACGTTGAGGATGCGGCGCAGCGAGACCACGTCACCGGGGTTGGCCAGCACCCGCAGGTAGGCCAGCAGATCGCGGACCTCCTTGCGCTCGTAGAAGCGCACCCCGCCCACCACCTTGTACGGCAGACCGGTCCGGATGAACGTCTCCTCGAAGACGCGGGAGGCGGCGTTGGTCCGGTAGAACACGGCCACCTGGCCGGGGACCACGCCCTCGGTGTCGGTGAGCCGGTCGACCTCCTGCGCGACGAACATGGCCTCGTCGTGCTCGTCGTCGGCGACGTAGCCGACGATCTTCGGCCCGGCGCCCTGGTCGGACCAGAGGTTCTTGGGCTTGCGGCTCTCGTTGCGCGAGATCACCGCGTTGGCCGCGGACAGGATCGTCTGGGTGGAGCGGTAGTTCTGCTCCAGCAGGATCGTCTTCGCGTCCGGGTAGTCGCGCTCGAACTCCAGGATGTTGCGGATCGTCGCGCCCCGGAAGGCGTAGATCGACTGGTCGGCGTCACCGACCACGCACAGCTCGGCCGGGGCGATGCCGGACGTGCCCTCCCGGACCAGGTCGCCGTCGGCGGTGCGCAGCTCGGGGCGGCCGACGAGCTCCCTGATCAGGGTGTACTGGGCGTGGTTGGTGTCCTGGTACTCGTCGACCATGACGTGCCGCCAGCGGCGGCGGTAGTGCTCGGCCACGTCGGGGAAGATCTGCAGCAGCGTGACCGTCAGCATGATGAGGTCGTCGAAGTCCATCGCGCCGGCCTCGGTCAGCCGCTGCTGGTAGAGCTTGTAGGCCTCGGCGAGGGTGCGCTCCATGTGCGTGGCCGCCTGGGCCGCCGCGGTCTCGTAGTCGACCAGCTCGTTCTTGAAGTTGCTGACCTGCGCGGAGAAGGAGCGCGGCGGATAGCGCTTGGGGTCGAGGTCCATCTCCCGGCAGACCATGGCCATGAGCCGCTGGGCGTCGGCCTGATCGTAGATGGAGAAGCCGGAGGGGAAGCCCAGCCGCTTGGCCTCGCGCCGCAGGATCCGCACGCACGCGCTGTGGAAGGTCATCACCCACATCGCCGCGGAGCGGGGCCCGACCAGCCGGTCGACCCGCTCCTTCATCTCCTTGGCGGCCTTGTTCGTGAAGGTGATCGCCAGGATCTCCTGCGGATGCGCGCCCCGCTCGGCCAGCAGGTAGGCGACGCGGTGCGTCAGCACCCGCGTCTTGCCCGAACCGGCGCCCGCCACGATGAGCAGCGGGCTGCCGTGGTGCACGACGGCCTCGCGCTGCTGGGGGTTGAGCCCGTCGAGCAGCGGGTGGGTCAGGGAATCGGCTGGGATCGGCACCTCCCTAGGTTAAGGCGGCCCACCGACAACCGGGTCCACGCCCGGGTGAGGACCACCGGGGACGGGCCGCCACCACGACCGGCCGAGGGGCGCACGGGCGGTCGTCACGGCCGGATGAGGAATGCCGGGGGGCGCACGGGCGGTTGTCACGGTCGGGCGGGACGCCGATCACGGTGCCGGCCGGAGGAACCGAGAGCAGGAAGGGCCCATATGCTCCCCGAGAACGAGATCAGCCGGGTGCTCGCGGTGACCGCGCACCCGGACGACGTCGATTTCGCCGCCGCGGCGACCATCGCGCGGTTCACCGACCGGAGCGTCGAGGTGGTCTACTGCGTCGTGACCGACGGCGACGCGGGCGGTTCCGACCGCGAGCTGGACAACGACGGCATGGCCGAGCTCCGCCGGGCCGAGCAGCGCGACGCCGCGGAGATCGTGGGCGTGCGGGACGTGCGGTTCCTCGGCCACCGCGACGGGACCGTGGAGCAGAGCCTGGACCTGCGGCGCGACATCACCCGGGTCATCCGCCAGGTCCGCCCCGACCTGGTGATCACCCACACCCCCGAGCGCAACTACTCCTTCATCGCCCCCAGCCACCCCGACCACCGGGCCGTCGGCGGGGCCGCCCTGGACGCCGTCTACCCCGACGCCCGCAACCCCTACGCCTTCCCCGAGCTGCTGCTGGACGAAGGGCTCGCGGCCTGGACGGTCCGCGAGGTCTGGCTGAACGGGCACGAGACGCCGGACCACTACGTGGACGTCACCGAGACCTTCGAGCGCAAGCTCGCGGCGCTGCGCGCGCACAAGAGCCAGACCGGCCACGTCCAGGGCCTGGAGGACGCCCTCCGGGAGCGTTTCGCCCTCATGGCGCAGCACGCAGGGTTCGGCGCCGACCGCTACGCCGAGCCTTTCAAGCGGGTCGTCACCACCTGACGGTGCCCCGTCCCCCGCCCCGCCGCCCTCCCCCGTCCTCTCCCCGGTGGGCCTGTCCGATCCCCCGGTAGGTCTGTCCGATGCCCATCCGATCGGCCGCCCACCGGTAGGCCATGCTCTTGCACGTGAGCATCATCGCCCCGTCCCCGGCCACCGCCGCCGTCGTCGTCCTCCTCGCCCTGACGGGCGCCGCCGTCGCCCTGCTCGGCCGTCTGGGGCACGACCGGGCCGTGCTCACCGCATGCCTGCGCGCCGCCGTGCAGCTCGGCGCGGTCTCCCTGGTCATCGTGTGGGCCGTCGAGCGGCCCGCGGCGGCGGGAGCCTTCGTCCTGGTCATGTACGGCGTGGCGAGCCTGACGGCGGGACGCCGGATCACCTCCGGGGCGGCCGCCTGGTGGGCGGCGGTACCCGTCGGGGCCGGGACCCTGCCGGTCTTCCTGCTGCTGGCCGGCACCGGGACCGTCCCGCCGGAGGGCCTCGCGCTGATCCCGGTCGCGGGCATCCTGCTGGGCGGCTGCCTGACGGCCACCGCGCTGGCCGGGCGGCGCGCGGCCGACGAGCTGATTCAGCGCCGCGGCGAGGTCGAGGCGGCGCTCTCGCTGGGCTTCTCCGGCCGGGACGCGGCACTGGAGATCTGCCGTCCGGCGGCGGCCCAGGCGCTGGTGCCCGCCCTGGACCAGACCAGGACCGTGGGCCTGGTCACCCTGCCGGGCGCGTTCGTCGGCATGCTGCTCGGCGGGGCCGACCCCCTGCACGCCGGCGTGGTCCAGCTCGTCGTCCTGGTCGCGCTGCTGGCCGCCGAGGCGGTGGCCGTACTGGTCACGGTCGAGCTGGTGGCCCGGGGGCGCTTCTCTCCCGCCTCCGGGTAGCGCCTCACCGGGCGGGCGGTTCCCGGCTCGCATGCGGCGGTGCCGTACGGCTCGCGGCCGGCGGCGTCTCACCGGGGCGGCGGCTCCCCGGGGGCGATCCGGGCGAACAGGTAGCCCAGCGAGTTGGTGGCGACGTGGAGCAGGGCGGGGGCCGCGAGACCGCCCCGGCGGCGCAGCCCGCAGAAGAGCACCCCCGCGATCCCGGTGGAGACCACCGAACCGGCCACCACCCGGGCCGTGTCCGCCGCGGGCGGCCTCGGAGCGGACGGTCCCGCAGAACCCGCAGAACCCGCTGAACCCGGCAAGCCCGCCGAACCCGTTGAACCTCGCGGACCCGTTGAACTCAGCGGACCCGCGGGACCTCGCGGACCCGTTGAACTCGGCGGACCCGCGGGACCCTCCGGAACGCCAGGGGACTCCGGTGCGGGGGTCCCCGGTGCGCTCCCGCCGGGCGCCTCGCCCGAGGCCAGGGCGCTCAACGCGGGGTTGGCCGCGGCCATGTCGATCGCCGGGAGCACGTGCCAGAGCCCGAACAGGACCGAGGAGGCGGCGACGGCCGCCGACGTCCCGTGAGAGCGGGCGAGCAGGCCGTACAGCACCCCTCGGAAGCCGACCTCCTCCAGCAGGACCGTGCCGACCGGGACCTGGATCAGGGCCTCCTCCAGCGCGCGGGCGCGGGACAGGGACAGGGCCCGCTCGTCGCGGAAGAAACGGCGGGTGGCGGGGATCGCGATGCCCGCGCTGTAGGCCGCGGCGACGGCGGCGGCGAGCGCCCCGCCGATCCGCAGGCCGCGGCGGCCCTCGGCGAAGCCCAGTTCGGTCCAGGAGAGGCCGGACCGGCGGGCCAGGACCAGCAGCGCGCCGGTGGCCGCGGCGGAGGTCAGCGGCGCCAGGCGCGGCGCCACGCGGTTGTTGAGCACGTTGGCCGCCGCCAGCACCGCCACCGCCCCGGCCAGCGTCACCGCCGCGGGTCCCCGTTCACCGCGTGCATCCCGTCCCCTCTCGCTCCGGGTCCGACCCTACGCGCCGGCCGGTCAGCCCGCGGCGCGCCGCCACCCCGGCGGGAACCGCAGTCCGCGCCGCTCCCCCACGGTGAGTCCACCCCAGATCCCCTCCGGCTCCCCCGCCCGTACGGCGTAGGCCCGGCAGTCGGCCAGCACCGGACATCCGGCACAGACCGCCTTGGCCCGTTCCTCCTGCTCGGGTGAGGGCGCCACCGGGAAGAACAGCTCGGGGTCGCTCTCCCGGCAGGCGCCCCGTACGGCCCAGCCGATCCCGCGGACCGTCCTGCGCATCACTCACCTCCTGGTGGTCGCCGGCCCCCAGACTAGGTCGCCCTCAGGAGTGCGGCATCAGCCTTCCGGCGGATTCGCGGGTAGCCGCCACGGCGTCCCCCCGGTCCCTGTCTTCCCCGGCGGCCGGAGTATGACGTGCCTCACGAGGCCGGGGCTCAGCTCACCGGCTCACCGGCCGATCCTCAGGTGGCAGGCTTCCGGAGCATCGGCCGGGGGCGGGGCTTCCGGCGGACGGCCGGGAGCGGGTTCCCGGATGCGGAGGCAGCGGAATGCGAACCAGCGGGCTCCGGCCGACCGGGGTGGAGCGCACGTTCGACCCCGGCGAGATCATCGTCACCAAGACCGACCTGCAGGGGCGCATCACCTACGCCAACGACGTCTTCCTGCGGGTCTCCGCCTACTCCGAGGCCGAGACGCTGGGCCGACCGCACAACATGATCCGCCACCCGGACATGCCCCGCTGCGTCTTCGCCCTGCTCTGGGAGACCGTCAAGCAGGGACGGGAGATCTTCGCCTACATCGTGAACCTCGCCGGCGACGGCGCCCACTACTGGGTGTTCGCGCACGTCACCTCGAGCACGGACACCCGCGGGCAGGTCGTGGGCTACCACTCCAACCGGAGGGTCCCCGCCAGGAGCGTCCTGCGGCGGGTCGAACCGCTGTACGCGTCGCTGGTCGCCGAGGAGCGGCGCCACACGCGTCCCGCCGAGGCCGTCGCCGCGGGCACGGCGCTGCTGGAGCGGACCCTCCGGGAGCAGGACATGTCGTACGAGGAGTTCGTATGGTCGCTGGCCGGACAGGGGGTGGCACGATGATCGCCCTGCCGGGCAGGGAGAAGCGGGACGCCGCCGAGCGACCGGACTCCGCGGTCGTCGGCGAGGCCGTGGCCGAGATGCTGCGGGTGTGCAGGCTGGGTGCGGCCGGCGACTTCGAGGCCCGGGTCCGCCACGTCCCGGGCAGCGAGGACCACCCGGAGCTGGTCGAGCTCAGGAACGAGCTCAACCGCATGATCGACCGTATGGACGCCTTCGTCAGGGAGGCCGCGGCGTCCCTGCAGGCCGCCAGCGAGGGCCGCTTCCACCGGCAGTTCCTGCTGGAGGGCATGCCCGGTGCGTTCCGCACCAGCGCCGAGGCCATCAACGACGCCCGTGCGGCCATGGCCGAATCCGCGGCCGGGCCGCCGCGACCGGGCAGGCCAGGATGCGGCTCGCCGACGAGTTCGAATCGACGGTCATGTCGGTGGCCGAGCAGGTCGCCGCCGCCTCCACCGAGTTGAGCACCTCCGCGGCCAGCCTGGCCGCCTCGGCCTCCGCATCGGTGCGCGAGGCGGAGTCCGCTAAGGAGGCGGTCGGCTTGATGGAGGACTCCTCGAAGGAGATCCAGCAGGTCGCCTCGGCCCAGTCCGCGGCCAGGGAGGGCATCGGCGTCATCGAGACCATCGGCCGGACCGTCCGCGACATGGACGCCCTCGCCCACGCCATCGCCGCCGCCGTCGACGGCGGCGGCGGGACCCGGGGAGGCCGGGAGGCCGCGGAGACCGGGGGCACCGGAGGAGGCGGCCGCGCCGACTCCAGGGGGCTGGCGCGCACGGCCGAGCTACTCCGCTCCGAGGTCTCGCACTTCCTCGCCGTCATGCGGGAAGGCTGACCGGCCCCGGGACGGCTCCCACCGGTTCCGATCCCGGGGCGGACCCGGGGCCGGCGGAGCCGTCCGGGCCGCGGCCGCCCGGCGGTGGGGTCGGCGGAACCGGTCAGACCAGCCTGCGGGCGGTGGCCCAGCGGGAGAGCTCGTGGCGGTTGGAGAGCTGGAGCTTGCGCAGGACGGAGGAGACGTGGGTCTCCACGGTCTTGACCGAGATGAACAGCTCCTTGGCGATCTCCTTGTAGGCGTAGCCCCGGGCGATCAGCCGCAGGACCTCCCGCTCCCGCTGGGTCAGCGAGTCCAGCTCGGGGTCGATCGCCGGGGCCTCCGAGGAGGCGAAGGCGTCCAGCACGAACCCGGCCAGCCGCGGGGAGAAGACCGCGTCCCCCTCCGCCACCCGGCGGATCGCGTCGGTGAGCTCCCGGCCGCTGATGGTCTTGGTGACGTAGCCCCGGGCGCCGCCGCGGATCACGCCGATGACGTCCTCGGCCGCGTCGGAGACCGACAGCGCGAGGAAGCGGACCTGCGAGCCGGAGCCCAGAACCCGGCGGAGCACCTCCTGCCCGCCGCCGCCGGGCATGTGCACGTCGAGCAGGACCACGTCGGGCTGGAGCTCGGCGATCGTCCGCACCGCCGACTCCACGTCCTCGGCCTCCCCGATCACCTCCACCGCGTCGCCCAGCTCGGCGCGGACGCCGGACCGGAACAACCGGTGGTCGTCGACGATCAGAACCTTGATGGCGCCCATGTGCTCCCTCACCGCTCCTGGCTCGCTCCGCCCGGCCCCGGCTCCGGGACCCCCGGGGTTCCCGGCCGCACGCGGCTCACGAGCTCTCGATCTTCATGGTCAGCATGACTTCCGTACCCTCGCCCGGTTCGGTCCGCACGCGGGCGCTGCCTCCGTTGCGCTCCATCCTGCCGATGATCGACTGGCGGATGCCCAGCCGGTCCTCGGGCACCTCGCTCATGTCGAACCCGACACCCCGGTCCCGGACGAAGACCGTGACCTCCCCCGGCTCCACCTCCGCGTAGACGGAGACGACCGGCGACTCGGAGTATTTCGCAGCGTTGACCATCGCCTGCCGGGCCGCCTGCACCATCGCCGACAGCTCCGGCGTCAGCGGGCAGTCTCCCACGCAGACGACCTCGATCGGCACCCCGTGGGAGTCCTCCTCCTCGGCCGCGACCCGCCGCACCGCCGCGGCCACCGACGCGTCGGCGTCCTGCTGGGGCTGGTAGAGCCAGTTGCGCAGCTCGCGCTCCTGGGAGCGGGCCAGCCGCGCCACCTCACGGGAGTCGTGCGCGTTGCGCTGGATCAGCGTCAGCGTGTGCAGCACGGAGTCGTGCACGTGCGCGGCGAACTCCGCCCGCTCCTCCTGGCGGATGCGCTCGCGGCGCTCCCGCTGCAGCTCCTTCCACAGGCCCGCCAGCCAGGGGGCCGCGATGAGCGCGACGCCGCCCACGACCACGAGCGTGAACACGATGCCGGGGCGGGCCTGGCCCAGCTCGTCGTTGGCGGCGAGGAATCCGATCGCGCCGATGACGACGAGCACCAGGCCAGCGAACGTGCGTACCCGGCTCTTGCGCGCCTGACCGACGGTGGAGTCCATCCAGCGCTGCCGCCGGTCCGGGTCGGCCTGCTGCCACAGGATCAGCGAGCCGATGCCCCCGACCGCGATCGGCCACGCGCCGATCCCGCCCTTCGAGGCGCCGGTGAGCCAGCCGAGCGCCAGCAGCGCCAGGCCGATCGCGCCGTAGGCGGTGACCTGGCTCCAGTCCCGTGCGGGCTCCCTGCCCTCGTACGGCACGCGCGGGGTGAACATCCACAGTGCCGCGTACGCCACGGCGCCGATCCCGTCCAGCACGGTGAGCAGCACGAAGGCCAGCCGCAGCACCACGGGGTCGAGCCCGAGTTGGGCAGCGGCCCCCTGGGCCACCCCGGCCACCAGGCGTCCCTCCACCGGCCGCACGAGCCGGGGGAAGCCGGTCCCCCCCGGCCCCTCGGCGGCCGCGGGCACCGCGCCCTGGGCGCCCTGGACGTCCTGGGGTTGCGGGGATGTCGTGTCCGCGCCGGGTCCGCGCGTCGTCTGTCGGTCAGCCATCGGATTCCCGGCGCCCGCCGCCGGTCGTCCGGCCGGCGGCGGGCGCCGTCGCTCCTCTCGAGTAGAGCTCCCGCCGTTCCACCGGCCGGGGTCCGGCCGTCACCGGCCTCGGCCGGGGAGGGCGAGAGGCCGCTCCCCTGCGGGAGCGGAAGAACCACATCGCCAGCATCGTCACATGCCCGCGGCGTTCGGCGCATCGGGCGTCCCCCTGACCCGCCCCTGAGAAAGGACGCGCCCCTCGGGGACGACTCAGGGGTGTCCCGGATGCGGCCGGGTCCGCGCAGGGGCCACGATGAGAGCATGAACGACACCGGGAGCCCCCAGGACCCGGCGAGCACCTCGCCTGACTCGCCGTCCGCCGCCACCGCCGCCGGCTCCGCCGTGGGCGAGGGCACGGACGGGGAGCGGCGGCTCCGGCGCGACGACGAGGGCCGCATGCTGACCGGCGTCTGCTCGGGCCTGGGACACCACGCCGGCGTGGACCCGGTGCTGTTCCGGGCGGCTTCGCCATGCTGGTGCTCGCCTCGGGCGTCGGGATCATGCTCTACATCGCGGCCTTCCTGCTGATGCGGGAGCCGAACGGCGGCCCGGGGCATCTGGAGCAGTGGACCCGCCGCGACTTCGACGGTGAGACCGTCCTGGCCCTGCTGGCCGCGGTCTTCGCCTTCGGCCTGATCATCAACGTGAGCTCCGGGGGCTCGGCACTCCCAGCGTGGTGGCGGGCACCCTGTTCGCCGTCGCGCTTCTGACCGCCCACTCGCGCGGGGTCGACCTGCTGGCCCTGACCCGGTCCGTGCCCGAGCGGCTCCGCGGCGGCCGCCGGAGCGCCCCCGC
>NZ_CDRNDK010000178.1:0-11843 GCF_977012225.1 Planomonospora algeriensis
CGGCCGCACCGCCTGAGGCGCCCGGGGTGCCCGGGGTCGGGGTGCCCGGGGTGCCCGGAGCCGAGCTCACCCGCGCGCTGGACCGCTTCCTGGGCGCGCACCGCGGCGACGTCACGGCCGCCGTGCGGGACCTGGCCACCGGCAGGGCCTACCACTACCGCGCCGACCTGCAGCTGCCGACCGCCAGCACCTCCAAGGTCGACATCCTGATGGCGGTGCTGCTCCGGACGCCCTGGCGCGAGCTGGGCGCGGAGGCGCGGCGCGACGCCGACCGGATGATCCGCCTCAGCGACAACGACGCGGCGGACCGGCTGTACGAGCGCATCGGCCTGGAGACGGGACTGGCCGAGGCGAACCGGAGGTTCGGTCTCGAGCGCACCTACGCGCCCCCCGGCCGGTGCGTCGACCTCTACTGCTGGGGGATCACGCGGACCACCGCGGAGGACCAGCTCCGGCTGCTCGCGGCGCTGGCCACGGAGGCGAGCCCGCTGGCGGCGGAGGACCGCGGGCAGGTGCTCCGGCTGATGGGGGAGGTCATCCCAGAGCAGAGCTGGGGGATCAGCGCGGCGGCGTGCGACGGCGACCGGGTGGCGCTCAAGAACGGCTGGCTGCGGCGCGTGTCCAACGGACGCTGGGTGGTCGTGAGCGCGGGACTGATCAGGGGCCGCGGGCACGACTACGCCGTGGCGGTGCTCACCGAGGACAACGGGAGCATGGGCGCGGGCGTGCTCAGGGTCGAGGGTACGGCCGAGCGGATGCTGTCGGCGTTCCGCGGCGGGGACTGCCGCGGAGAGGGCCGGCGGGCCGGCGGCGAGGACGAAGGGGGCTCCGAAGGCCCGGGGCGCGGGGAAACGCGCGAGAAGACGCCGGGAACGGCAAAAAGCCCCTGACGGGTGAGTGTCGCTGGCCATACGACTCTCGCGTCAGGGGCTTCCGCGCCGCTTCCGAGAGAATTCACACCGGGCTGTTCCGGCCGGCCAGGAGAACCCGGAGGTGAATCATCCGCGGGCGGCACCGCCCGGCACGGTGGGCCGAGCGTGCGTCATCGCCTCTAAGGGAGAAGCTCAGTTGTCGATGATGCCGAGGAGGGCAAGGTCGATGAGGTCGTTCAGGACCTCGTTGTGGTTGCTGTCGTCGACGTAGGTGAAGTTGGGACGCTGCTTGTCGTCCCAGTCGCCGGCCGACGCGACACCGGCCGTGGCCAGGCCCGCGAAAGCGGCGATCCCGGCGATGGCCGTACCGGCGAGAATACGACGGATCATGTTGCTTCCTCCATGGAAACGAAACGGGGAACTTCTGGAGACACCTGCTGTAAGCCGTGTCCGGCTGACCGCTCGTTGTCGCGAATAAACATCCCGCACTGGCCGCGCCGCTTCAACGAATTAGAGCCAGGTTTCGGTCAAGGGCTGATGGCGCTTCTTTTGAAGTGAGCCGGTATCGGGAGTCTCCGGGTGTTTTTCCCGCGCTATTCGGAGGCGATTGGAATACTTCACGCTCATGGAGCCGGATTGTTTCGATCGACCGGTTCGCGTGAGTCGCCGGGGGATTCGGGCGGAGGCGCGCTCAGTGGCGTCCGGCCAGGCGGTAACCCACGCCGCGCACCGTCTGGATGAGCCGGTCGTCGTCGTCCCCGAGACGGGCGCGCAACCGCTTGACGTGCACCGCGATGGTGTTGGTCGAGGTGGCGTCGGCGGAGTTCCACACGTGCCGCATGATCTGCTCGCGGGTGACCGTCCGGTGCGCGTTGCGCATCAGGTAGTGCAGCAGTTCGAACTCGCGCAGCGGCAGGTGGACGATCCTGCCGCCGACCTTCACCTGGTAGGCGTCGGCGTCGAGTTCCACGTCGCCGACCACGAGCGTGCGGTGGATCCCCGAGTCCCCCTCGATCGCGGCCTGCACGAGAGGGAGGAGCTCGGGCACCCGGTACGGCCTGGCCACACAGGCGGTGGCGCCGGCCGCGAGGGCCTGGACGGCCTGCTCGGCGTGGCCCTCGCCCACGCCGAGCAGGACGGGCACGGCCCGCGTCAGCCGTACGGCGCGGATGAACTCCACCGCGCCGATGACGGGCAGCGAGGCGCTGACGAGCACGACGTCGGGCCGGAGCGCCCCGGCCTGCAGCAGGGCCTGGGCGCCGTCGGAGACGCCCAGGACCGCCACGCCCTCGCGTTCGAGGGCCGTGGAGAGCTCCTCCGCCAGGGCCGACTCGGGATCGGCCACCAGCAGCATGGGCGCTGTCCGTGTGTCGCCGTCCACTTCGGGTGCCGTCTGCGGCTGGATCACCCGGATCCTCCAAGTAGGGATGTGCGGTTCAGCCGAAGCGGCCGGTGATGTAGTCCTCGGTCCGCTTGTCGCTCGGGTTGGTGAAGATGCGGCTGGTCTCGTCGAACTCCACCAGGCGGCCGTGCCGTACGCCGTCGGCGTCCACCTCGGCGGTGAAGAAGGCGGTGCGGTCGGAGACGCGGGCCGCCTGCTGCATGTTGTGCGTGACGATGACGATCGTGTAGTCGCGCGTCAGCTCCTGCATCAGGTCTTCGATCTTGGTGGTCGCGATCGGGTCGAGGGCCGAGCAGGGCTCGTCCATCAGGATCACGTCCGGCTTGACCGCGATGGCCCGGGCGATGCACAGACGCTGCTGCTGACCGCCGGACAGGGAGAGGGCGTTCTGCTTGATCTTGTCCTTGACCTCGTCCCAGAGGGCGGCCTTGGTCAGCGCCTCCTCGACGATGTCGTCCATCTTCCCCTTCACGCCGTTGACCTTCGGGCCGTAGGCGATGTTGTCGTAGATCGACTTGGGGAAGGGGTTCGGCTTCTGGAAGACCATGCCGATCCGGCGGCGGACCTCGATCGGGTCGACGTGGTCGCCGTACAGGTCCTCGTCGTGGTAGAGGATCCTGCCGGCGGCGCGGGCTCCGGGGATGAGGTCGTTCATCCGGTTGAAGCAGCGCAGGACGGTGCTCTTGCCGCAACCGGACGGGCCGATCATGGCCGTGATCTCGCGGTTGCCGATGGTCATGTCGACGCCGCGGACCGCCTCGTAGTCGCCGTAGAAGACGCTGAGACCGGAGACGGTGAAGACGGGGTCGAGGGCTTCGATGGTGCGGGGGACCTCGGGGCCGCGCACGGAGAGGTTCGGCACGGAGACTCCGATCTCAGCGGTCCCGGAAGTCGGCATGGGATCGCGGGGCACAGCGGTCCCGGAAGTCGGCAGGGGGTTGCGGATGTCGGACATTGCGTTTCTCACCAGCGCTTCTGGTAGCGGTTACGGAGCCAGACGGCGACGGAGTTCATCAGCAGCAGGATCGCGAGGAGGACCACGATCGCGGCGGCGGCGAGGACGGCGAACTCCTCCTGCGGCCGGGCGATGAAGCTGTAGATCTGCAGCGGCAGCACGGTGAAGGTGCTCCAGACGCCCTCCGGGTTGAACCGGACCAGCGTCGCGGCGCCGAGCATCAGGAACGGGGCGGCCTCACCGATCGCGCGGGAGAG
This sequence comes from Planomonospora algeriensis, assembly GCF_977012225.1. NCBI lineage: Bacteria > Bacillati > Actinomycetota > Actinomycetes > Streptosporangiales > Streptosporangiaceae > Planomonospora > Planomonospora algeriensis. The sequence continues at coordinate 3,487 of NZ_CDRNDK010000178.1, forward strand.
CGCCAGGATCGAGCCGGTCGCGATGCCGGGGATGGACGCCGGGAGGACCTGCCGGTAGATGGTCTGCCACTGGGTCGCCCCGAGTGCCAGGGAGCCCTCGCGGATCGACGGGGGCACCGCGCGGATGGCCTCGCGCGCGGAGATGATCACGATGGGCAGCACCAGCAGCGAGACGGTGATCGCGCCGGTCATGACGGTGAAGCCGAACGCCATCCAGCGGGCGATCATGCCGAGACCGAGGATGCCGTAGACGATCGAGGGCACCGCGGCCAGGTTGGAGATGTTCAGCTCGATCAGCCGGTTGTACCACTTGGTCTTGTCCGCGTACTCCTCCAGGTAGATCGCGGCCAGGATCCCGGTGGGCAGCGCCATCAGCGCGGTCAGGCCGATGATCCAGAGGGTGCCAAAGATGCCGGACTGGATGCCGGCGGTCTCCGGGCGGCGGATCGAGGGCTGGTTCTCCCAGAGCGTCGAGTCGAGCCGGGGCCAGCCCTTCTCGACCACGTAGACGATCAGCATCACCAGGAAGGCGATGGCGATGGCCAGGCTGGCCAGCAGCGCGATGCGGAACAGGTGCTCCCTGAGCGGGCGCCCCTTGCTCGCGAGCTGTACGGCGGAGCGCGGCGTGGAGAGGACGGCCATCAGTCGTAGACCTCGCGATACTTCTGGACCATGCGGGCACTGAGGTAGTTCATGGCGAAGGTCATGATGAACAGCAGCGAGCCCACCGCGAAGATGGTCTTGTAGGCGGTGGAGCCGACCGACGCGTCACCGGAGCCGGCCTGTGCGATGAACGCCGCCATCGTGGCCATCTCGTCCGCCGGGTTGAGGGTGAAGACGGACTTGAAACCGCCCGCGATCGCGACGATCATGGTCTCGCCCGCGGCCCGGGAGATCGCCAGGATGATCGCGGCGACGATGCCGGAGAAGGCGGCGGGGACGACGACCCGCACCGAGGTGATCATCTTGGAGGCGCCGAGGGCGTAGGAACCCTCGCGCAGGCCGTTCGGGACCGCGGCCATCGAGTCCTCGGAGAGCGACGCGACGATCGGGATGATCATCACGCCGACGAGGAGGCCGGCGCTGAGTGCGTTCTTGCCGTCCAGGTCCAGGAACGGGAGCACGTCCTGCAGCAGCGGAGTGACGAAGGTGAGGGCGAAGAAGCCGAAGACCACGGTGGGCACGCCGGCCAGGACCTCCAGGACCGGCTTGAGGACCTTGCGGACGCGACGGGTGGCGTACTCCGACAGGTAGATCGCGGCGGCCAGGCCGAGCGGCACGGCGACCATGATCGCGATCAGCGTGATCTCGATCGTGGCCACGATGATCGGCCAGACCCCGAACGCCGGCGGGTTGAACAGCGGTCCCCAGGTGGTCGAACCGAAGAAGTCGCCGAGCCCGACCTCGGAGAAGAACTCGATGGTCGGCTCCAGCAGGGCCACCACGATGCCGACGGTGGTCACCACCGAGACCAGGGCCGCCAGCAGCAGGACGGCCTTGACGGCGAACTCGCCGTAACGCGGGCGCGACCGCGCCAGGGACCCGGAGGTCCTCGGCGCGGCCGTACGGTGCTGTGCCGACATCAGCCCTGGCTCTTCAGGGAGTCGAGGTCGGACTTGAGCTTGGCCTCCTGCTCGGGGTTGAGCGGGATGAACTTGGCGTCCTTGGCGATCGTGCCGATGTTCGCCACGTAGTAGTCGAGGAACGCGGCGACCTCGGGCCGCTTCACGGCGGCGGCCGACGGGTAGACGAACAGCGGGCGGGCCAGCGGGGTGTAGGTACCGCCCTGGGCGGCCTCGACGCTCGGGGCGACGCAGCCGTTGCCGGAGTCGATCTCGAGGGCCTTCAGCTTGTCGGCGTTCTCCTCGAAGTAGGTGAACCCGAAGTAGCCCAGGCCGCCCTTGGCGCCGGAGACGCCGGTGACGATGTCGTTGTCGTTCTCCGAAGGGCTGTAGTCCTTGCGGCTCGCGCCCTCCTCACCGTTGATCTCGTCGGTGAAGTAGTCGAACGTGCCGGAGTCGGTGCCCGGGCCGTAGAGCTTGAGCTCCTCGGCGGGGAACTTGGGGTCGACGTCCTTCCAGGTCTTGACCTTGCCCTCGGCCGCCGGCTCCCACATCTTCTTGAGCTGGTCGGTGGTCAGGCAGGTGGCCCAGTCGTTCTCCTTGGAGACGACCACGGTCAGGGCGTCGGTGGCCACCGTGAGCTCGGCGAACTTGATGCCCTTGGCCTCGCAGGCCGCCTTCTCCTCGTCCTTGATCGGGCGGGAGGCGTTGGAGACGTCCGTCTCGCCGTTGCAGAACTTCTCGAAGCCGCCGCCGGTGCCGGAGCTGCCGACCGGCACCTTGACCTGCGGCTGCTCCTCGCCGAACAGCTCGGAGGCCGCCTGGGTGAGGGGCGCCACGGTGCTGGAGCCGTCGGTCTTGACCTCACCGCTCAGCGCGGCCCCCTGGGACTCGCCCGGGGCGGCGGCGGCGGAGGTGCCTTCGCTGGTGGGCTTGGCGTCGCCGCCGCAGGCCGCCGCGAGGGAAACGACGAGCGCGGCCGTCGCCACCGCGCTGAGGCGGCGCTGTCCACTGGTCACGGTATGTTCCTTCTCCGTAGTGAGATCCGTTCTCGATGGCTCCGATGAAAGCGAGCGAAAGTGAACGGAGATGAAACGACCGATGACCGGGGCCGGAAGACGTGAGCATTGCCGTGTGAATACCGTTCCGGGTGGTCCGCACTGCTCTCACATGGGGATTCGCGCTCCCGGGACATGACAGAGGAACCCGGCGCCCGAGGGGCGCCGGGTCGCGGCAGGCGGGTGGATCGGGCGGAAGGGCCGCCGGGGCGGCTCGGACCGGCGGGTCGGGCGATCCGACCAGGCCGGCGGGTCAAGCGGTCCGGTCAGACGGGCAGGTCAGACGGGCAGGTCAGACGGGCAGGGTGAGCGGGCCGCCGCCGAGGCGCTTGAGGACCTCGCCGTGCAGGGAGCCGTTGGTGCAGACCAGGCTCCCGCCGTCCAGGCCGGGGACGCCGGACAGGTCGGTCCAGATGCCGCCGGCCTCCTCGACGATCACGGTCAGCGCCGCGATGTCCCAGGGGGAGAGCTCGGGCTCGGCGGACAGGTCCACCGCACCCTCGGCGACCATCATGTGGGACCAGAAGTCGCCGTAGGCGCGGCTGCGCCAGACGGAGCGGTTCAGGTCGAGGAAGCGGTCGAGCCTGCCGGCCTCCTCCCAGCCGCCGAGACTGGAGTAGGAGAAGGAGGCGTCCTCCAGGCGGGTGACGGAGGAGACCCGGCAGCGGGTGGCCTTGGTCAGGCTCCTGCCGGTCCACGCGCCGCCGTCGCGGGCGGCCCACCAGCGGCGGCCGAGCGCCGGGGCGGAGACCAGCCCGACGACGACGCGGCCCTGGTCCATCAGGGCGATGAGCGTGGCCCAGACGGGCACGCCGCGCACGTAGTTCTTGGTGCCGTCGATGGGGTCGACGATCCATGAGCGCGCGCCGTGGCCGGTCGTGCCGAACTCCTCGCCGACGATCGCGTCACGGGGGCGGGCGCGCTTGAGCGTGTTCCGGATCGTCTCCTCGACCGCGCGGTCGGCGTCGCTCACCGGGGTCAGGTCCGGCTTGGTCTCGACCCGCAGGTCCACGGCCTTGAACCGGCGCATGGTCATGTCGTCGGCGGCGTCGGCCATGACGTGGGCGAGGCGGAGGTCGTCGTTGTAACCCGTCACGGGGGGCAACGCTATCGCGTCGGGTCGCCGTGCAGGAGGGGCGGCGCGCCTCCTGAAGGCTCCTAAATGCTCCCAAAGGCTCCGGAAGGACGGGAGTGGATCGGGCCTCGGCGCCGCAGCGCGCGGGTGGCCCTTTCCGCGGTACGGCGTGCGGGCTCCCGGATTCATGCGGGCGCCCGGATTACCGTGCTGCACCCGTTGGAACTTTTGTTACCCATGAGTAGCATCGGGGGCATGACCTTTGACGTGGGTGCCTTCATGCTGCAGAGCGTGCCGTTCGCGCGGACGCTGGACATCGCGTTCGAGAAGGTGGAGCCGGGCCTGGCGCTCTGCCGCATGCCGGACCGGCCCGACCTGCACAACCACCTGGGCGGCCCGCACGCGGGAGCCCTGTTCACCCTGGCCGAGTCCGCCTCGGGCGCCGCGATGCTGTCGGCCTTCGGTGACCAGCTGTCGCGGGCGACCCCGCTGGCCGCGAACGCGGCGATCCGCTACGTGAAGCTCGCGATGGGCGAGGTCCTGGCCGAGGCCCGCCTGCAGGCGGACCGGGAGGAGGTCGTGGCCCTGCTCGACGCCGGCCGCCGGCCCGAGTTCGACGTCGCCGTCGAGATCAGGACCGCCGACGGCACCCCGGTCGCGGAGATGACCGTCGCCTGGACCCTGCGCCCCAACCGCTGACGCCTGGACCCTGCGCCTCGACCGCCGGCGCTTGGACCCTGGCCCCAACCGGCGGTGCCGGGCGGTCTGCGGCAGGGCCGGGACCGTCAGAGGGAGTCCGGCCGGCGGTCGTCGTCGGGGGCGCCCTCCCGGCTGGCGAGGAGGCGGCGGAGCGAGACGAGCCGGACGGGGTCGGCGCGACCGGCCGCCGTCCACGCGTCCAGGGCGCACTCCTCGCCCAGGTGGTTGCAGCCCTTGGGACACTCGACCGTGCCCTCGACGAGGTCCGGGAAGCCCGCCAGCACGGTCTCGACGGAGACGTGGGCCAGCCCGAAGCTCCGCACGCCCGGGGTGTCGATGATCCAGCCGCCGTCCGGCAGGGCCAGGGCCACGGCCGAGGTGGAGGTGTGCCGGCCTCGGCCGGTCACCGCGTTGACGTGCGAGACGGCTCGGTCGGCCCCCGGCACCAGGGCGTTCACCAGCGTGGACTTGCCGACCCCCGAGTGCCCGACGAGCACGCTGATCCGGTCCCGCAGCCGTTCCCGGATCTCGTCGAGCGCCCCGCCCTTGCTGACCACGGCGTACGGCACGCCGAGCGGCGCGTAGAGCGAGACGAGCTCCTCCGGCGGCGCGAGGTCGGACTTGGTGAGGCAGAGCAGGGGCTCGATGTCGGCGTCGAAGGCCGCCACGAGCATCCGGTCGATCATCCGGGGCCGCGGCGGCGGGTCCGCCAGCGCCGTGACGATCACGAGCTGGTCGGCGTTGGCGACCACGGGCCGCTCGATGCCGTCGGTGTCCTCGGTGTCGTCGGCGGAGCGGCGGAGCATCGAGACCCGGGGCTCCACCCGGACGACGCGGGCCAGCGTGTCGGGCGCGCCGGAGACGTCGCCGACCAGCGAGACCCGGTCGCCGACCACGATGCCCTTACGGCCCAGCTCGCGGGCCTTCATCGCGACGACCAGCCGGCCGTCGTCCCCGGCCCCCGAGGCCCGGTCCCTGGCCCGGCGCCTCTTCTCGCCGGCGGAGGGCCCGGTGGTGACCAGGCACGTGTAGCGGCCCCGGTCGACCGCCACGACGAACCCCTCGACCGCGTCGTCGTGCGCGGGACGGAGTCGGGTCCGGGGCCGGGAGCCCTTGCCCGGCCGGATCCTGACGTCGTCCTCGTCGTACTGCCGCTTCCTCAGCGGTCGCCTCCCAACATCCGCGCCCACATGGAGGCGAACTCCGGCAGGGTCTTGCCCGTGGTGGCGATGTCCTCCACCAGCACCCCGGGTACGGCCAGGCCGATCACCGCGCCGGCCGTGGCCATGCGGTGGTCGGCGTAGGAGTGGAACACCCCGCCGGACAGCGGGCGGGGCCGGATCTCCAGTCCGTCGTCGGTCTCGTTCGCGTCGCCGCCGAGCGCGTTGATCTCGGCGACCAGCGCGGCCAGCCGGTCGGTCTCGTGCCCGCGGATGTGCGCGACGCCCCGGATCCGGCTGGGGGAGTCGGCGAGGGCCGCGAGGGCGGCGATCGTCGGGGTCAGCTCGGCGACGTCGCGCAGGTCGGCGTCGATGCCGGAGATCCGGCCGGTGCCGGTGACCGCCAGCCCCTCGGCGGTGAACGCGACGGAGGCGCCCATGCCGCCCAGGAGCCCCCGGAGCTGGTCGCCGGGCTGCGTGGTCTCGGCGGGCCAGCCGGGGATGACGACCGTGCCGCCGGCGACCATCGCGGCCGACAGGAACGGCGCCGCGTTGGACAGGTCGGGCTCGACGGTGAAGTCGGTGGCCCGGATCGGGCCGGGCTCGACCCGCCAGACGTCGGGCTCGGAGTCGTCGACGTGCACGCCGCGCTCGCGGAGCATCTGCAGCGTCATCCGGATGTGCGGCTGCGACGGGATCGGCGGGCCGGAGTGCCGGACCGTCACCCCCTTGGGGAACCGGGCGGCGACCAGCAGCAGTCCGGAGAGGAACTGCGAGGAGCCGGACGCGTCGAGCACGACCTCTCCGCCGGTCAGCGGCCCCCGTACGGTGAACGGCAGCGCGTCCCCGGTGACCTGCGCGCCCAGGGCGCGCAGCGCGGCCAGGATCACGCCCATCGGGCGCTTGCGCGCGTGCGGGTCGCCGTCGAAGGAGACCTCGCCCTCGGCCAGCGCGGCCATCGGCGGCACGAAGCGCATCACGGTGCCGGCGAGGCCCACGTCGATCCGCCCCCCGGCGGTGACCGGCCCGGGGACGACGGCCCAGTCGAGGCTGGAGCCGCCCTCGTTGGAAGAGGTCATCGTGGTGCCGAGCGCGCGCAGGGCGTCGGCCATCAGGTCGGAGTCGCGGCTGCGCAGCGCCAGCCGTACGGTGCCGGGGCCGTCGGCCAGCGCGGCGAGCAGCAGCGCGCGGTTGGTCACGGACTTCGATCCCGGCACCGGGACGGTCGCGTGGACGGGTTCGGTCGCGGTCGGGGCGGGCCAGAGCGGAGCGGACGACATGTGATGAGCCTACCGAGCCCGGTCCGCCGGGCGGGAAACGCCGGGGCGGCGGAGGCGGGGTGTCGGGCGCGGAGCCGGGCGCGGGGTGTCGGGCGCGGGGTGTCGGGTGCGGAGCCGTGCGCGCGGGGGAGCCGCGCGTGGGAGGGCGGAAGGGACGCCCGGGAGGCGCGGGAGGTGGCAGAGTGGGGACATGTGCGGAAGATTCGCGTCTGCGCGGGGTAAGCAGCAGCTGCTGGAGGAGTTCGAGGTCGAGGTCGACGGGGCCGCCGACTCCGAGCTCCGGCCCGACTACAACGTTGCGCCGACCAAACCGGTCTACACCGTGCTCAACCGGGCACCGAAGGGTGACGTCGAGGACGGCCGGGCGGTGCGCCAGCTCCGTGTCATGCGCTGGGGGCTGGTCCCGTCCTGGGCGAAGGACCCGTCGATCGGCTCCAGGATGATCAACGCGCGGGTGGAGACCGTGGCGGAGAAACCCTCGTTCCGCCGGGCGTTCAAGGAGCGCCGGTGCCTGATCCCGGCCGACGGCTACTACGAGTGGACCGTGCTGGAGGAGGCCGACGCCAAGGGCAGGCCGAAGAAGCAGCCCCACTACATCCGGCCGGCGGACGGCGGGATCATGGCGATGGCGGGGCTGTACGAGTTCTGGCGGGACCGGGGCAGGCCCGACGACGACCCGGACGCCTGGCTCGTGACGTGCACGGTCATCACCACCTCCGCCGTCGACGCCGCGGGCGAGGTGCACGACCGCATGCCGATGCTGATCGAGCGCGACCGGTGGGACGAGTGGCTCGACCCGGGGGCGCCCGACGCGCGGGGGTTCCTGATCCCGGCCGCTCGACGGGGCTGGTGACCCATCCCGTCTCCACCGCGGTGAACTCGGTCCGCAACAACGGGCCCGAGCTGATCGAGCCGCTGCCGGAGAAGTGAGGGGAAGGGCCGGCGCCGTTCCGGAAAACGGCTGGTGGCCGGTGTAAGAAGCGTGCAGAGCGGGCATCCGGTGAGGAAAGCGGATCCCCCGGCCGAACCTTCGCGGTGATGCGGTGTGACGCCGGGGAGTCCATCCCCTCGTGCCCGGCGGGAGATCCGGGGAATCCCGCCGAAGGCCGCCCCCACGTCCCGGAGGTGCGGGTCCGTGAACGACGTGACCGCGCGTGCGCGCCTGGAGAGCATGCTCAGCGAACTCGACCGCTCCATCGGAATCCTGCGGGGAGATCCCGCGAGCCCGCGTGACCGCTCGGCGGCGGACGCCGGGTCCGATCTGGTCGACGCGGACCGCAACCAGGCCATGCTGGAGGTGGCCACCCGGCACCGCCGTTCGGTCCTGGAGGCGCTCAGCCGGATCGACGACGGCTGCTACGGCGTGTGCGTGGACTGCGGCCGGCCCGTGCCGGAGGGCAGGCTGGAGGCGCGCCCCGAGGCTTCGCGGTGCGTGCAGTGCCAGTCCAGGAGGGAGCGCCGCCGCTGACCCGCGGTCCGTCGCCGTCCGGCGACGGCTCGTCCCGGCCCCGGCCCCGGCCGCC
>NZ_CDRNDK010000179.1:0-11820 GCF_977012225.1 Planomonospora algeriensis
ACGCGGCGCGCCGCGTGACCGGGGACGACGCCGCCGACCGGTCCGGCGACGGATCCGCGGGCGAGGGCGAGGGCGCGGCTGGAGGCAAGGGTGAGGACAAGGGCGGCGGCAAGGCCGGGGACGAGGCCGGGGGCGCCACTCCGGCGCCCGAGGCGTCGCACGGCGCCGACGGACACGGTCACTGACCGAGGAATACCCCCCGGGGGTTAAGCGTTCCCTGGGATGGAAGGTGCGGCGGACACCCCGATTACCGCCTGCGGCTCCCGGCCGCGCACGATGGATCGACGAGCACGAGGAGAGGCCATGTCCACGACCACCACCAGGCCGCCCGCCGGCGGCGGCGAGATCGAGCTCGCCATCGGCGGTATGACGTGCGCCTCCTGCGCGAACCGGATCGAGCGCAAGCTCAACAAGCTGGACGGCGTGAGCGCCACGGTCAACTACGCCACCGAGAAGGCGAAGGTCGTCTACACCGGGAGCGTCAGCCCGGCGGACCTGGTCGCCGAGGTGGAGAAGGCCGGCTACACCGCCGAGCTGCCCGCCGTACAGGAGGAGGCGCGGGAGGGGGAGCGCGACGATCTCGCGCCGCTCCGCCAGCGGCTGGTCACCTCGGCCGTGCTCTCGGTCCCGGTCGTCGCGATGGCGATGGTCCCGGCGCTGCAGTTCGACAACTGGCAGTGGCTCTCGCTGGCGCTGGCCGGACCCGTCGTGCTCTACGGCGGCTGGCCGTTCCACCGGGCGGCCTGGACCAACCTGCGCCACGGCGCGGCGACCATGGACACCCTCGTCTCGCTCGGCACGCTCGCCGCCTTCGGCTGGTCCCTCTGGGCCCTGTTCTTCGGCACGGCCGGCATGCCGGGCATGCGGCACGGCTTCGAGTTCACCCTGGCCAGAGGCGACGGGTCGGGCAACATCTACTTCGAGGCCGCCGCCGGAGTGATCGCCTTCATCCTGGCCGGCCGCTACTTCGAGGCCCGCTCCAAGCGGCGGGCGGGCGCCGCGCTGCACGCGCTGCTGGAGATGGGCGCGAAGGAGGTCACGCTCGCCTCGGGTGAGCGCGTCCCGGCGGAGCGGCTGGCGGTCGGCGACCTATTCCTGGTACGGCCCGGCGAGAAGATCGCCACCGACGGCGTGGTCGAGGAGGGCTCCTCGGCGGTGGACGCCTCGATGCTGACCGGTGAGCCGGTGCCGGTGGAGGTCCGCCCCGGCGACGCCGTGACCGGCGCGACCGTGAACGCCGGCGGACGGCTCGTGGTCCGGGCCACCCGGGTCGGCGCCGAGACCCAGCTGGCCCGGATGGCGCGGCTGGTGGAGGACGCGCAGAATGGCAAGGCGCAGGTGCAGCGGCTGGCCGACCGGATCTCCGGGGTCTTCGTGCCGATCGTGATCGCCCTCTCGCTGGCCACCCTGGGCTTCTGGCTCGGCACCGGCAACGGCGCGGCCGCCGCCTTCACCGCCGCGGTCGCGGTGCTCATCATCGCCTGCCCGTGCGCGCTGGGCCTGGCCACCCCGACCGCGCTGATGGTCGGCACCGGCAGGGGCGCCCAGCTCGGCATCCTGATCAAGGGCCCCGAGGTGCTGGAGTCGACGCGGCGCATCGACACCGTCGTGCTGGACAAGACCGGCACCGTGACCACCGGGAAGATGACTCTCTCCGGCGTCCTCACCGCCGAGGGCGAGAGCCGCGAGGAGGTCCTGCGGCTGGCCGGGGCCCTGGAGGCCGCCTCCGAGCACCCGATCGCCCAGGCGATCGCCCGCGCCGCGGAGTCCACCGCGAAGGTCGAGGACTTCGCCAACATCGAGGGCCTGGGCGTGCAGGGCGTCGTGGACGGCCACGCCGTGCTCGTCGGCCGCCCGCAGCTGCTGGCCGAATGGTCCCAGCACCTGCCCGCCGACCTGGCGCGGCGGCTGGAGGAGGCGCAGGAGCGGGGCGAGACCGCGGTCGCGGTCGGCTGGGACGGGCGGGCCGCGCGGTGCTCACCGTCGCCGACGCGGTCAAGCCACCTCGGCCGAGGCGGTCGCCGCCCTGCGCGGGCTGGGCCTGCGCCCGGTCCTGCTCACCGGCGACCACGGGACGGCGGCCCGCCGGGTCGCCGCCGAGGTCGACATCGACGAGGTGATCGCCGACGTGCTCCCCGCCGACAAGGTGGACGTGGTCAAGCGGCTGCAGGCCGAGGGCCGCACGGTCGCCATGGTCGGCGACGGCGTCAACGACGCCGCGGCGCTGGCCCAGGCCGACCTCGGCATGGCGATGGGCACCGGCACCGACGTGGCGATCGAGGCCTCCGACCTGACGCTGGTCCGCGGCGACCTGCGGGTGGCCGCCGACGCGATCCGCCTGTCGCGCCGGACCCTGGCCACCATCAAGGGCAACCTGTTCTGGGCCTTCGCCTACAACGTGGCCGCCCTGCCGCTGGCCGCGCTCGGCCTGCTCACCCCGATGATCGCCGGCGCCGCGATGGCGTTCTCCTCGGTCTTCGTGGTGAGCAACAGCCTCCGGCTGCGCCGCTTCCGCTGAGCCCGCCCCGACGCCCCGGGCCCGCTACGGGACCCGGGGCGTCGCCGTACGGGAGCCCGGGCGGTGCGGGGCGACGAGGCCGTGATCCGGGTGCGGGTCGCCGGATCAGAGCACGCCCAGGTGCGGGATCGTCAGGTGGACGGGGACGCCGGGTGCGGGCGTGCCGCCGGTGCGGTCCACCCAGCAGAAGTCCACCCCCGCCTCCCGTGCGCAGCCGCCGTCGCTCACCGGGGAGTCGCCGACCATCAGGGCCTCGTCGGGTTTGGCCTCCAGCAGGGAGAGCGCGTGGTGCAGCAGCGCGCCGTCGGGCTTGCGCAGGCCCACCTCGGGCGCGATCACCACGTGCTCGAAGAACCGGTCGATCCGGGTACGGCGGAGCTTGACCCGCTGGACGCGGGCGATGCCGTCGGTCACCAGCGCCAGCCGGAAGCGTCGGGACAGCCGCCGCAGCGCGCCGTACGCCTCCGGGAACAGCACGGTCCCGCGGCCGAGGGCCTCCTCGAACGCGGCGGCCACCCCGGGACCGGCGCCCAGCCGGGCCCAGCGCTCCAGGCGCAGCTCCGGCAGGTCGATCCGGCGCTCGCGGTAGGCGGCCCAGAGGGGCTCATTGGCCGCGTGGAAGGCGCGCAGGAACGCCGAGAGGTCCCGCAGCCCCGGTCGGCCGGCCGGACCATGCGGGCTGTCCGAGCTGTACGGGCCGTCGCGGAAGAAGCGGCGGTGGACCTCACGGAGCGCGCAGTCCTCCGTCCGGGCGTAGTCGACCGCGGTCCCGTCCAGATCGACCAGCAGGACCTGGTAACGCCGCTCCCTCGCCGAGCCCATCGCGCTCCGAACGCCCGAGGATCTCCTCGACCGCCGCCGCGTCGGCGGCATAGATGTGCGGAACGTCGACGAAGACCCTCATTGACCCACGACCCACCCCGAGGTCGTCGGCGACCTCGTTCTGGATACTACGCAGGGGCACGTAGTTCAGGTAGCACGTGAGCGCGTTCTGCGACCGGAACGTCGCGGTCATCGCCAGCCGCCCGTCCCGGATCCGGAAGGCCAGACTGGTCAGGCAGGGCACGGCGTCCGGCCGCTCGCCCGGCACGGTCAGCGAGATCCACCCGCTCTTGCTGTACGGCCGCGCGCGCAGCAGCCCGGTGACCCAGCCGAGCTGGTCCACGCCCTGCAGGCCGCGGAGCCTACCGCCGTAGCTGTACTTGAACGGCGGGACCACCGTGACCTCGCTGAACTTGCTGGAGTACAGGGTGATCTTCCCGGGGTCGCCGTGCGCTCTCAGGACCGGGTCGTCCCAGCCGAGCTCGGTGATCTCGAACAGCACGGCCGGGGCCTCGATGATCGGGCCCCGGTCGTCCTCGGCGGGCCCGCCCTCGTCCCACACGTGGCGCATCAGCCACAGCCAGGTCTCCCCACAAGACGCGAATCGGAGGAGGTCTGCCATTCAGGTCTCCACGTTGGGGAAATGGAAGGGGTTCTGCGGGAGCCGGCGCTGCCGGGAGACGTTGGAGCGCACGTAGTAGACGAGGTAGTGGACCAGCGCGAGCAGCATGACGATCAGCAGGAGGAGGGTCGGGGTGGGTTCGGCCCCGGCGAGGCCGAGCGCGCCGACCGCGATGTAGGCGGAGTTGACCAGCGCCAGCATCATCACGTTGACGCCCGGCCAGGCCAGGGGGGCGTAGGTCTCCGGATAGCGGGGGTCCACCGGCAGGTTCGGGGACCAGCCGAGACCGGAGAAGTGGTCCTTGAGCTGCACGACGTAGAGCAGCCGGAAGTTGTTGATGGCCCGCGCGGTGCGCATGTGCGCGTTGACCGCCTCGATCAGCCGGAGGAAGGGCACCACGCTCAGCAGCCCGAAGGCGGTGACGGTGGCGAACAGGTACCACGGCACGGTGGCCCAGGAAGTGAGCGCGAGCGGGTCGACGACCTTCGCGCTCGCGAGCGCGACCGCGGCGGCGAAAGGCGCGGAGAGCAGGCTCATGGAGAGCCGGGTCATCTTGATGCGCTCGTCTTTCGCCGCGAGGTAGACGTGGTAGGTCCCGGTGAAATCCACCGAGACGAGCTGCAGGAAGTCCTTGGCGTCCACGGGCAGCTCGTCGAGGCTCGCGGGCAGGGATTCCGCGCTCATACGCGGGAGCATCTTGCGCATCGGGACCTCGGCTTCAAGCAAAGTGAACAGACCCGGTAAGGAAATTTTGACGCACTTGTCATCCAGGCGCGCGCTCTTTTCCTACTTATCTCCAATAACTTTGCCAAGGTCACCGGCTTGCGGACGGGAATTATGAAGAACCGGTCTGGCCGCGTGCCGCCGCACGGGCGCGTCCGTCATGGACCCGATCCGGCCGGGAAGGATAAGGCGCATGATCCGCCTGCCCGCCGTCGACTGGACCACCGCCGTCCCCTTGTTCGCCCTCGTGACCCTGGTCTTCACCTGGGGGCGGGGACTGTCGGTCCTCGGGGCGGTGATCACGGGGGTCTTCCTGGCGGGCGGGGTGCTGGCGGCCGTGCACCACGCCGAAGTGATCGCGCACCGGGTGGGGGAGCCGTTCGGCTCGCTCATCCTGGCGGTGGCGGTGACGGTGATCGAGGTGGGGCTGATCGTCAGCCTGATGGCGTCCGGCGGCCCGGAGACGTCCTCCCTGGCCCGGGACACCGTCTTCGCCGCGGTGATGATCACCTGCAACGGCATCGTCGGCCTGTCGCTGCTGGTCGCAGCGTTGCGCCGGAAGGTGGCGGTGTTCAACGCCGAGGGCACGGGCGGTGCGCTCGCCACGGTGGCGACGCTCGCCGTGCTGAGCCTGGTGCTGCCGAAGTTCACCACGAGCACGCCGGGACCGGTCTTCTCGGCGCCCCAGCTGGCTTCGCCGCGGTGGCCTCGCTCGGGCTGTACGGACTGTTCGTGGTCACGCAGACGATCCGGCACCGCGACTACTTCCTGCAGATCGCGGCCGACGGCTCCCTCGTCACCGATGACGAGCACGCCGTCCCGCCCACGACCCGGCAGGCCGTGGTGAGCCTCGGCCTGCTGATGGTCGCCCTCGTCGCCGTCGTCGGGCTGGCGAAGGTGGAGTCCCCGGTGATCGAGTCGGCGGTAACGGCCGCACGGCTGCCGCAGTCGGTGGTGGGCGTCGTGATCGCGATGCTGGTGCTGCTGCCCGAGACCATCGCCGCGGTGCGGGCCGCCCGCAGGGACCGGGTCCAGATCAGCCTCAACCTCGCGCTGGGGTCGGCGATGGCCAGCATCGGCCTGACCATTCCGACCATCGCCGTCGCGTCGTTCTGGCTCGAAGGGCCGCTGCATCTCGGCCTCGACGCCACGCACACGGTCCTGCTGGGCCTCACGGTCGCGGTGGGCACCCTCACCGTCGTCCCCGGACGGGCGACCCTGCTGCAGGGCGGAGTCCATCTCGCGCTGCTCGCCTGTTACCTGTTCCTCGCCGTCAGTCCCTGACCCGGCCCGCCCGGTCCGCCCGGCCCTTGACCCGGCCCATCCGGCTGCCGGGTCCCGGAGCCGGGAGGAACGGGCGATCAGCCGCCGATCAGGGCCATCCGCCGTCCAGCAGGTGCTCGAACCGGGCGTTCGCCGCGACGGGATCGTAGCCGGGCACGGCCTCGCGCACGAGGTCGTGGACCCGGCGCTCGGCGTCCGCGCACGCCTCGCGCACGGCGGCGAGGGTCGCTTCGGCCAGCTCCTCGCTGCCCAGGCGCAGGGCGCGGGGGCCGTAGGCGACCTCCAGGACGCGGCCGTTCACGTCCACGGTCGCCTTGACCTGGCCGGACGCCGTCTCGCCGGTGCCGGTGAGCCCGTCGAGCTCCTCCTGGGCCGTCTCCAGCCAGGTCAGCATCCGCTCGCCCTGGCGGCCGGCCTCGTCCAGGTCCCGGTCCCTGATGTCACCGGGGTCGATCTGAGGGCCGTACATGCCTGCTCCCGCCTAGAAGAGATCCTGAGCCGCCTGCTCGACCCGCCGGCGCACGAAGGTCTCGTCGAGCGGCGCCGGCAGGGCCGCGGCGTCGGCGGCGACCCGGTCCGCGATGCCCCGGGCCTGGCGCTCGGCGTCCGCCTGGGCCGCCCGGATCACCTCCGTCACCTGCCGGCCGAGCTCCTGCTCGCCGAGCCGCAGCGCCCGCGGGTCGATGCGCAGCAGGATCACGCCGCCCTGGCCGTCGGCGGCGGCCTGAACGCGCCTGTCCCGGCTCTCGGCCCGGCCTTCCAGCTGCCGGACCGCCTCCCGCGCCGCATGCAGGTCGCGGATGATCTGCTGACTCCGGGCGACGTACCGGGCCAGGTACTCGGCATCGTCGTCCGGTTGGGGTGCCTGCATGTCGGACTCCGGCGGTCAGAGACTGAGCCGGTCCCTCAGCGCGGACGCGGCCTGCTGCGATTCTGCTGGTGAGTTGCGGGCCTGATGACGACGAGGCTTCCCACCATGCCCTGATATATCACGATATGATCATTGGGCATGACGGGCTTTGAGATCTCCTCGGGGGCGGTGGGGCAGGAAGGCGCCCGTGTCAGCGCCCGCGGAGCGGACTACGACGCCGCCGTCCAGCGGCTCAGGGAACGCGGGTACGGCGCGTCCTCGTGGGGCGACGACGGGCTGTTCGGCATGATCGTCGCCGCCTACGCCGAGTGCGCTCAGGTCTCACTCGAGGCGCTCGCCGGCCTGTCAGGGGAGATCGGCGGCACGGGCGAGGGCCTGGGGAACGTGGCCAGGAACACGCGGGACACGGAGAACGCCACCGCCGGGAACCTCGGCGGCACCGCATGGGCGTGACGCTCCCGCCGGCGCTGGACGGGTTCCTGGGGGTGCTCGGCGTGCCGTGGCCGAACATCGACGAGGACGAGATCAGGAAGGACGCCGCGGCCTGGCGCACCGTACAGGCCCAGTCGGCGCCGCGGCGCCGAGGCCGACACGGCGGTCCGCAGGACGCAGCAGGTCTACCGCGGTGACTCGGCCACGGTCCTGGCGAGCCACTGGAGCAGGGTCGGCGGGGACGGCGGCCACATCGCCCAGGCCGCCGCCGCGGCACGGATCGCCCCCGTGGCGCTGGAGGGCACCGCCAACGTGGTGAGCGCGGTGAAGGTGGCCGTAGGCGTCCAGGCGGCGAGCGCCCTGGCCAGCGTCACCCAGCTGGTGGTGTTCGGAGGCGCGGCCGGGGCGACGGCCGCCGCCGCGCGGATGTTCCTCACCCGCCAGGCCATCGGGAAGATCCTGCGTGAGGGCGGCGAGGGCACCGGAAAGGTGCTGGCTCCGGCGCTGAGCCGCCGGGTCACCGGCCCGATGCGCGACATCCTGGAGAACCTGCGCCGTCCGGGCGGTCTCGGCGGGAGCCCCGTCGCGGTCGGCCCCGGCGGCCTGCGGCTCCCCGTACGGCCCGGCGGCCTGAGGACGCCGTCCGGCCCCCGCCACGACGGCATCGCCCTGATGGGCCGCAACAACCGGGGATCGGGCGGCGGCAGAGGATCGGGCGGCGGCAGGAGATCGGGCGGCGGGGGAGGCCCGGGCGGCAGGAACCGGTGGGGCGCCAGGGACGGGACCGGGAAGTTCCATCACGACGTCCCCACCAACACGAGGGGCCTGACGAAGGACCAGATGGAGAAGCTGGCGGCCGACCTGGCGCGGAGCATCAAGGTCAGAGAGCGTGAGCGGGACCGGTTCGGCATTCTCGACGCCGGGCACGAGCAGCGGCTGAGGCTCGAACAGCGGGCGCTCAAGATGCTCAGGGACAAGCTGAAGGAGAACTGAGCCGATGCGGACGCAAACGGGGGACGACCTGATGGCGCGGATCCGCGCGCATTCGGCCGACGACGCCGTCGTGGGCCCGGCGGCCAACGAGCTGCTGAGCGAGCTGTTCGCCGGATACCCCGTCGAGAACCTCGGCCGGCTCCTGCGCAGCGGCGACGACGCGGCCGTGCGGACGGGCACCTGGCTGCTGTCGGAACTGGGAGAACTCGCCGCCCCGATGATGGGAGAGGTCCCCGCGCTCCTCGCCCACCCGCTCCGCGAGGTGCGGTTCTTCGCGGTCGAAGTGGTGCTGGAGAACGGCGACGGCCGGCACGGGCCCGTCATCGCCCGGGTCATGAACCTGAGCGGGGACCCCGAGGAGGCCGTCCGCTGGAAGGTCCTCCAGTTCCTGGCCGCCGCCTCGACCGGTCAGCTGTCGGCCGGGGCGGCGTCGCTGGGAACCGGCAGGGTCAGGGAAGCGGCCGAGTGGCTGGTCCGCCAGATGGAGACCGGGGAACCCGACCTCCGCGACATCGCCGCCAGGCTCGAAGGACCCGACCGGGCGACCCGGCTGTTCGCCGCGGCGGCCGCCGTCCGCCTGTCCGACGAGGAGCCCGCCCTCCTGGAGCACGCGGCCACCGTGGAGGACGAGGAGATCCGCTCGTTCGCCCGGGACTGGCTGAGCGACTCGATCGAGGAGGGGGAGGACGCCGACCGGAGCGGTGAGTGACGGATCACCGGCCTTCCCGGGGAGCCCGGAGTCGATGAAACCGCCGGCTCGGGGGCGAAACCGGCTTGAAGCCATGGTGAAGCCGACGACCCGCAATCTCTTCTCGGACGCCGGGAGATACCCGGCGGAGAGAGGAGACGCGTCATGGCGGACCTCAGCGCCGTCCGGGCCGACGGCCTGGTCAAGGACTTCGGCGGCTTCCGGGCCGTGGACGGCATCGACCTCCACGTACGGCAGGGCGAGATCTTCGGAGTCCTGGGCCCCAACGGAGCGGGCAAGACCACCACGCTCCGGATGCTCGCCACCCTGCTCCCGATCGACGGCGGCCATGCGGAGATCTTCGGCGTCGACGTCCGGCGGGAACCCCACCGGATCCGGCAGCTGGTGGGCGTCACCGGCCAGTACGCCTCGGTGGACGAGGATCTGACCGCCCGGGAGAACCTCTGGCTGTTCGCCCGCCTGCAGGGCCTGACCGGTGCCCGGGCCAAGGCCGTCGCCGGCGACCTGCTCGAACGCTTCGGCCTCCAGGAGGCGGCCGACCGTCCCCTGTCCCAGTTCAGCGGTGGCATGCGCCGCCGCCTGGACCTCGCGTCGAGCCTGATCACCCGCCCACCTCTGATCTTCCTGGACGAACCCACGACCGGCCTCGACCCGCGGACCCGGGGCCAGATGTGGGACACCATCCGCGAACTGGTCACCGACGGTTCCACGATCCTGCTCACCACCCAGTATCTGGACGAAGCCGACCAGCTGGCCGACCGCGTGGCCGTGATCGACCGCGGCCGGAAGGTCGCCGAGGACACCCCTGACGCGCTGAAGACCCAGGTCGGCGACTCGACCCTGCAACTCGGCCTCGCGGACGGCGCCGACGTCGCCCTGGCAGCGGACGTCGTCCGCCGGCTGCTGGGCGAGGACCCGGTCATGAGCCCCGAATCCGGGCGCGTGAACGTCCCCCTCCCCGACCCCGATCGGGCCGCGGACATCCTGATCGGCCTGCGGGAGGCGGGCCTCGGCATCTCCTCGGTCAGCGTCGCCAAGCCGACGCTGGACGAGGTCTTCCTGGCGCTGACCGGCCACGGCGCCGACGACGAATCCCCGATGGAGGCGGCCCGATGAGCAGCGCGAGCACTGTGACCCCGACGAACCCGACGAACCCGACGACCCCGGCGGACCCGGCGGACCCGGCGGACCCGGCGGACCCGGCCGTCTCCGCTCCCCGGCGCATCGACCCGGCCGCCGCGGTCGCCCGTACCACGCCGCACAGCTCGCTCCGGGAGGCCTGGACCGAGACCATGGCGATGGCATGGCGCGCCCTGAAGAAGATGCGCCGCAAGCCCGAGCAGTTCTTCGACGTCCTCATCCAGCCCCTGCTGTTCACCGCGATGTTCGCGTTCATCTTCGGCGGCGCGATCTCCGGCAGCGTCTCGGACTACCTCCCGGTGCTGATCCCCGGCATCCTCGCCCAGACCGCCCTGACCGTCTGCATGGCGACGGGCGTGCAGCTGCGCGAGGACATGGACAAGGGGGTCTTCGACCGCTTCAAATCCCTGCCGATCGCCAGGATCGCCCCCCTGGCCGGCCCGATGATCGCCGACCTGCTCCGGTACGGCATCGCGTCGGTGCTGACGCTCCTCACCGGCCTGGCCATCGGTTACCGCCCCGGCGGCGGCGTGCTCGGCTCCATCGGCGGTGTCCTGCTCACCGTGTTCGCGGGCTGGTCGCTGGCGTGGATCTTCACCTGGCTGGGCACGATGGCGCGTTCGGCGCAGAGCGTCCAGGGCATCTCAATGATGATCATGTTCCCGCTCACCTTCCTGTCCAACGCCTTCGTCCCCGCCGAGACGCTGCCCGGCTGGTTGGAGGCGTTCGTGAAGGTCAACCCGGTCTCGCACGTCGTCTCGGCGGTGCGCGACCTGCTCAACGACGGGGCCGTGACGGCCGAGGTCGGCTGGGCGGTCGTCGGCTGCGCGGTCGTCATCGCGGTCTTCGCCCCGCTGTCGGTCCGTTCGTACTCCCACAAGATGTGAACGGTGTCTGGCGTGCTCCCGCAAAGCGCGGACGGTGTCAGACATGCTCCCGCAAGGCGCGGACGGCGTCAGACGTGCCCCCACGATGCGGTGGGGGCGTCAGACCACCCGCCCCAGGACCGCGCGGACTTCATCGAGCAGCTCCGGGCCGCGCCGTTCGCCGTACTCGGCCTCGATCCGGGACATGACGCCGGGGGCGACCCGGTCGGCGTGCGCGGACAGCACTGGCCACTGCAAGGTCGGGGTGAACCGGTTGTAGGCGAACCGATCGGCGAGCGCGAGCAGCCGGACCGCGTCCCCGGCGGGCATCGCCCCCTTCAGCAGGCCCCAGACGCCCAGTCCGGCGAGCACCATCCCCACCACCGGGTAGTCCCTGAACTCATGGTCCGGGCCGAGCACGATCAGGACCTTGGCCCGCAGCGACTCGAAGATGTCCACGCCGTCGTCGCCCTCGCCGTACTGCGCGAATGCCGAGAGCGCGAAGGCCTCGCCCACGACGGCCCACGGCGTGAAACCGTCCGGCGCATGCGGGACGCGCAGGTCCCGGAGCAGCTCGGCGGCCTCCCGGTGCCGCCGCAGCCCTTCGGTGACGTCGCCGTCGACGAGGGCCAGCTGGGCCCTGGCGACGGAGACCGACAGGATCTCGCCGTAGGTGCTCCGGGAGGCGAGCGACTCCAGGTCGTCGATCATCCGCGCGGCCTCGTCACGGAGACCCGCGGCGAGCGCCGCCATGGCGAGGGCGGCGCGGATCTGGACGGCGTCCTCCACCGCGCCGAGGCGCTCGAGCACCGGGAGCGCCTCGGCGGCGTGCCGGGCGGC
>NZ_CDRNDK010000180.1:0-11809 GCF_977012225.1 Planomonospora algeriensis
CTGCTGGCCGCCGCCGACCTGGCGGCCCAGCGGCTGCCGACGGCCGGCCAGGCTGCCGGTGGGTGTGCTGACCGGCGGGCTCGGCGGCCTCTACCTGGCCTGGCTGCTCCACCGGGAGTGGCGCGCGGGCCGTTCCTGAGCGCGCGGGCCGTTCCTGAGCGCGCGGGATCAGGAGGAGACCGCGATCAGGCCGCCGGCGAGCGGACCCGCCGGCGGTCGCCGGGGGCGGGACCGGGGGACTCGTCCGGTATCAGCCGGCGAACTGCCGCTCGATGCGGTCGACGATGTTGGACGCGCTGTAGTAGTCGATGCGGAACGAGTCCAGGCCGAGGTCGTGGACGCGCTTGTCGACGACGGCGGGCAGGTCCTTCCAGAGCGGCTTGGCCGTCGTCGTGGCGATCTCGTCCGCGGTGTGGCTGACGAAGAACAGTGAGCTGTCCCCGAAGCCCTTGACGATGTTCTCCTGCGAGATGGTCAGGATGTCCAGGCGCGGGCCGCCCTCGCGGTTGTCCGCCGATGCCAGGGAGGAGTCGACGGTGTGCAGCCGGAAGCCGAGCGAGGACAGCAGCGCGCCCTGGGCGGAGGCCTCGGTGAAGACGGGGATGTCGGTGTTGTTGTCGCGCAGCAGCACGATGTCCTGCTCGGGGAGCTTGATCTTCCCCTTCACCTCGGCCACCCGCTGGTCGTAGGCGGCGATGACCTTCTGCGCGTTCGCCTCCAGGCCGAGCGCGCCGCCCAGCTCGGTCATGAGCTCCTGCCAGGAGAGGTCGTCGTGGCGGAAGAGCACGGTCGGCGCGACGGCCTTGAGCCGGTCGTAGACCTTGGCGCTGCTGTCGGCGCCGGACGCCGAGCCGATGATGAGGTCGGGCTCGGCCGCGATGACCTTCTCGATGTCCGCCTCGAAGCCCTGGTAGGCGACCTGGACGCCGCGTTCCTTGGCGACGTCCGCCCACTGGGAGAAGAACCCGTTGGAATCGGTGATCGGTCCGGGCGGGGTGGCCTGGGAGGCGATCAGCGGGGCCTCCAGCGCGAGCAGGTGGCCGGTCAGGGTGACGCTCACCGAGACGATGCGCTTGGGCGCGACGGGGACCTCGGTGGTCCCGAGCTCGTGGGTGACGCTGCGCGTCGCGGCCGAGCCCGAGGCCGGGCTTCCGGCCGTGGCGGGCTCGGCGGCCGTGGAACCGCCGGAACCGGAACTGCAGGCGGTCAGGCCCAGGACGGCCGTGATCGCGGCGGCCGCGGTCACGGCCCAGCGGCGGCGGAGCGGAGTCCTCATGTGCACCTCGAATAATAGGTAAGACTTGCCTAAGAGATATTAGGGCAGGCTTACCTAAATTGATCAGGCGGGGCCGGTGTGCGGCCATGAGGGCGCGCCCGCCGTACGGCGGTGTGGCCGTACGGCGGGACGGGTCCGGTGGTGGAGGCCGGGCGGAGGGGAGGTCAGGCGGAGGGGAGGTTCTTCAGGGCCTCGCGCCGGCTCAGGCCGGTGATCCCCTTGTGGTCGACGTAGCGCACGACCTCGCGCGGATCGGTCTTGGCGTACTCGCGCAGGGCCCAGCCGATCGCCTTGCGGGCGAAGAAGTCGGTGTCGGACAGGCTCGGCTCGATGCAGGCGTAGAGCAGGCCGGCGTCGGTGGCGGCTCTGAACCTGTTCTGGCAGATGATCGACGTGCGGCGCTTCCACAGGTCGTCGCTGTGCGCCCAGTCGAGCATCAGCGGGCGCATCGTGTCGGGGAATTCCCGCAGCAGGGGGCCGATCCGGTGGACGGCCACCTCGTCGACGAAGTCCCACCAGGCGCCGGTGACGATCATCTCCTCGTAGATCGGGAGGGTGTACAGGGTCCGGCCCCAGCGGGGCGGGGACCCGGTCAGGGTGATCGCCGCGTAGCGCTCCTCGCGGTACTCCGCCTCCCGCCACAGGGTCAGCGCCGCCCGGCGCCACTCGGGCGCGGCCTCGAACGGGTGCTCGGCGAAGACCTTCCGCAGCGCCGTACGGCGCGGCACGGCCTGCACCCCGAGGAACGGCATGGCCGATTTCATGTAGGCCTGCATGGCGGGGGCCTTGGCGGGATCGGCGGCCTCGGTGAGCGCCAGCCGCACGGCCTTCTGCAGTGCTTCGGCGCTCATCCCCGCTGGCTCGTCCGCTCTCCGGTGGCCAGGCCGTCGAACAGGACGGTGACGTAGTGCTCGGCGATGCCGCCGGTGTCGAGGCGTCCTGCCGGGCGGAACCATCGGACGGCGACCCAGATGCTGTCGCGGATCATGCGGTAGGTGAGCTTGGGGTCCACGTCCGGGCGGAACTGGCCGACGGCCTGCCCGCGCTTGATCTGCTCGACCCACATGCGCTCGACCTCGTCCTCGGCCCTGACCAGGTAGTCGAAGCGGTCGCCGGGCAGGGAGCGCAGGTAGTTCCAGTCGTTCTGCATGACGGTGATCGCCGCGCGGTGCGGCTCGAGGGTGCTGAAGCCGATCCGCACCATCTCCGACAGGATCGAGCGGGGATCGCCGCCCTGCTCCAGGGCGGCCCGGTAGCGTCCGATGAGGTCGTCGAGGAAGGTGCTGAGCACCTCGTCGACGATCGTCTCCTTGGAGTCGAAGTGGTGGTAGAGGCTCCCGGACAGGATGCCGGCCTCCTCGGCGATCTCGCGGACGGTGGTCGCCTGGAAGCCCTTGCGTGCGAAGAGGTCCGCGGCGAGCCTGACGAGGTGGTCACGGCGCTCCGAGGCGGAACCGGACGAGGCCGCGCGCTTCGTCGCGCGCTGGCGCTTGACCGGGGCGGTGGCCGCGCCTGCGGAGTTCTTTCGCGTGTTCACGCCTCCCATTATGAGCCCTTGCGCAATCGCTTGTTCGCGTGAAAGCCCAGTCCGGCCCCCGGCCGGCGGGGTCAGTGAATCGGACATACTTCGTAAAGGCCCTCCCTGTGAGCAAGGTGGAGGAAGTCGCCCGTGTAATGTCCCTTTGCTGTTTCGATCCTGACGTGGAAGGTGTTCCCGTGAGTGCTGCGGTGGCGTACGTGACCTACGCGGACCCGGAAGGGCTCGACGACGAGAAGGAGATCGCCCTCGCCGCCTGGGCGGAGGCGGGGATCTCGGGGACGGCCGTGCGCTGGGACGACCTGGCCGCCGACTGGGCGGCCTTCGACCTGGTGGTGGTCCGCTCGGCCTGGGACTACGTGGACCGGCGTGCGGAGTTCCTGGCCTGGGCGCGGCGGGTCGAGGCGGTGACCCGGCTGGCCAACCCGGCGGCGGTGCTGGAGCGCAACACCGACAAGACCTACCTGCGGGACCTGACGGTGCCGATCATCCCCACCTCCTGGGTCGCGCCGGGCGAGAGCCCGGACCTGCCCGTCCTCGGCGAGTACGTGGTCAAGCCCGCGATCTCGGCGGCGCCCGCGACACGATCAGGACCACCGACAGGGACAAGGCGGCGGCCCACGCGGCCGGGCTGGCGGCCGAGGGCCGGACCGCGATGGTCCAGCCCTACCTGGACATGGTCGAGGCCGAGGGGGAGACCTCCCTGCTCTACTTCGGTGGCCGGTTCAGCCACGCCGTACGGCGCAACCCGATGCTGGCCGGGGGATCCGCCGCGCCGGACGCCGACAACGCCCGCGCCGAGCCGCGCACCCCCGAGCTCGACCAGCTCGCCCTCGCCGAGCGGGTGCTGGCGGAGGCGGCCGGATCCCCCGGAGTGCTCTACGCCCGGGTGGACCTGGTCCGGCTCCCCGGCGGGGACCCGGCCCTCATCGAGGTGGAGCTCGCCGAGCCGTACCTCTTCCTGCGCTACGCCCCGGACGGCGCCGCCGACCTGGCCCGGGCGGTGCTGGAGCACCTCTCGGTGTGACTTCTCCTCTCCGGGACGTCCGGATCGGTCGCCGCGCGCCGGCGGACGCGGCCCCCCACCCCGAGCCGCCCGACGGTCGCGCCCGCCGCGGGCGGCGCGGCTCCGGTCAGATGGCCATCCGGCCGCCGTCGACGACGATGGTGGCGCCGTGCACGAACGCCGCTCCCGGACCGGCGAGGTAGACGGCGGCGCCGGCGATCTCCTCCGGCGTGCCCGGCCGCCCGGCGGGGAATCCGCTGGTGAACTCGTCGAGCCCGGCGCCCATCGGCGCGGTGCCGGGGGTGCGGGTCGGGCCGGGGGCGATCGCGTTGACGTTGACGCCCGACGGGCCGAACTCGGCCGCCCACGATTTGGTCAGCAGTTCGAGCGCGGCCTTCGACGCGCCGTACAGCGCCATGCCGACCGTGCCGAGGTGGGCCGCGATCGAACTGATGTTGATGATCCGGCCGCGGCCCTGCGCCGCCATGAGCGGGGCGAGCGCCGCGGTCAGGAAGAAGGGGGCCCGCACGTTGAGGTTCATGGTGGCCTCGAACACGTCCTCGCCGGTCTGCGCGGTGCCGCCCATCGGGTAGACGCCGGCGTTGTTGACGAGCACGTCGACCGGGCCGTGCGCCTTGGCCGCCTCGACGAGCTCGCCGACTCCGCCGGGCGCGCCGAGGTCGGCGATGACCGGTGCGGCGGATCCGCCGGCCGCGGTGATGCCGGCGACGACCTCGGCGGCCCGGGCCGCGTCGCGCCCGGCGACGAGCACGTGGGCGCCTTCGCGGCCGAACGCCTCGGCGATGGCGCGGCCGATGCCGGAGGTCGCGCCGGTGACGAGGGCGCGGGAGCCGGTGAGTTGCATGAGGGGGCCTCGTTCCGGAAGCTGATTGGACTGACCGGTCCAGACTAAACACAACTGGACCGAATAGTCCAATACGGTGGTAGGGTCGGAACGTGCCGCAGGAACCCAAGACCGAGCGCGGACGGCGCACCAGGGAGCGCATCGTGGCCGCCGCCGCGGGGCTCGTCGAGCGCCAGGGGGTCGAGGCCACCAGCCTCGACCAGGTCCTGGCCGAGGCCCAGGCCAGCAAGAGCCAGCTGTACCACTACTTCACCGACAAACAGGCGCTGGTCCGCGCGGTCATCGCCTGGCAGACCGCGGCGATCGTGGACGGCATGGCCGGGCAACTGGCCGGGATCGACTCCTGGACGGCCCTCGACGCCTGGTTCGACACCCTCGTCGCCTACCAGCGGGCGCTGGACTGCCGCGTCGGCTGCCCGATCGGATCACTCGCCGCCGAACTCGCCGACACGGACGAGCCGGCCCGCCAGGACCTCGCCCGCTCGTTCGACACCTGGGCCGGGCAACTGCGCACCGTGCTCGACCGGCTGCGCGACCGCGGCCTGATCCGGCCGGACGCCGACACCGCGACGCTGGCCCACTCCACCCTCGCCACGATCCAGGGCGGCCTGCTGCTGGCCAAGACGACCCGCGACCCGCAACGGCTGCGCGCCGCCCTCACCGCCGCGGGCGGCTACCTGCGCTCGCTCGCGCCGGAGACCTGACCATCGCGGTGGGCTCCGCCGGCCGGGAGCGGTAGCGTGACCCGGCATGGACGTCGACGCGGCGGAGACGCGGACGGCACCGGTGGACGGGGACTCCGAGGAGGCCGGGATGGACGAGCGGCGGCTGGTGAAGGTCTCCAAGTACCTGGCCAAGCACCTGCGGCACCAGCCCGAGCGGATCGGGATCGAGCTGGACGCGCACGGCTGGGTGGAGGTCGACGTGCTGCTGACCGCCGCGGCGGCACACGGGTTCCCGATCTCCCGGGCGGAGCTGGAGCAGGTCGTGGCCGACAACGACAAGCGGCGCTACGCGATCGACGGCGGCCGGATCCGGGCCAGCCAGGGCCACTCGGTCCCGGTGGACCTCGACCTCCCGCCGGCCGAGCCGCCCGCCTTCCTCTACCACGGCACGGTCGCCCGCAACCTCGCCGCGATCCGTGACGAGGGGCTGCGCCCGATGAGCCGCCACCACGTCCACCTCTCGCCCGACCGGGAGACCGCCACCCGGGTCGGGGCGCGCCGGGGCAGTCCGGTCGTGCTGGCCGTCGACGCGGCGGCGATGCACGCGGCCGGGCACGAGTTCCGCCTCAGCGCCAACGGCGTCTGGCTGACCGGCCACGTCCCGCCGTCCTTCATCCGCCTGCCGGGCTGATCCGGGGCGGCAGGACCCGGCGTTCCGGCCGGCGGACGCCGTCTGTGACCGGCGGCACAGGACGGGTCCCGGAAAAGGCCTCATACGCCTCCGTTCTCCGACGATGGAAGAGGACGTCAGCGCCTGCCGCGCTCATCGTGTCCAGGAAGGACCGCGCGCGCCAGGCATTCACGGCTCATGGAGGAGCTTCCCTTGACCACGTCCGCCTCACCGTCGTTCGGCATGCCCGCCCGCCGTCGCATGACCGCCCTGCTCGCCGCGGCGGCGCTCACCTCGGGCGCGCTGGTCGCCGCCGCGGCCCCCGCCTCCGCCGCGGCCCCGCGGCCTGCTCGGCGATCACGCTCTCCCCGGCCGTCCGGTACCCGACGGCGGGCCCCACGCACACCGTGACCACGGCCGACCTCAACGCCGACGGCCGGGCCGACATCGTCGCGGCCGGTGGCGCCGGCACCGTCGAAGTGCTGCTCGGCAAGGGCAACGGGACGTTCCACCCCGCACTCGCCGCCGCCTCCGGAGTGGCTTCCCCCGGCCGCGTCTCCGTGGGCGACTTCGACGACGACGGCCACGCCGACCTGCTGGCGGCCGATTTCGGTACGAACACCGTCACCGTCCTTCCCGGCAACGGCGACGGCACCTTCGACGCGCCCGTCACCAGCCCCGCCGTCAACCACCCCATCCACACCGTCCCGGAGGACTTCGACGAGGACGGCCATCTCGATGTGCTGGTGACCAGCGGCAGCGGCATCGCCGACGCCGTGATCATGATCGGCAACGGCGACGGCACCTTCGACGCGCCCGTCGACCTCGGGATCACGGGATCCGCCGGCTACGCCGCGGTGAGCGACTTCGACGGCGACGGCCACGCCGATCTGGCGCTCGGCTCCAACGGCGTGGGCGGAGGCCAGGCCGTCCGGGTCATGCTCGGCGGCGGCGACGGCACCTTCGGCGCGCCCGTCTCCTACGGCGCGGGCTCCAGCTCCTGGGTGGTCACCAGCGGTGACTACAACTCCGACGGCGAGAGCGACATCGCCTCCATCGGCATCACGGGCGGAGGGACGGTGCTGCTGGGCAGGGGTGACGGCACCTTCGGCGCGCCCGTCGCCTTCGCCGCGGGCACGGTGGCGGGCTGGCTCGTCAACGGCGACTTCAACCGCGACGGCCACGCCGATCTGACCACGGTCGACTCCTCCGGCGTCCTGGTGCTGCTGGGCAAAGGCGACGGCACCTTCCGAGCCCCCGCGCGTCTCACCGGCAGCAGCATGACGGGCTGGATGGACGCCGCGGACTTCAACCGCGACGGCAGGACCGACGTGGTGCTGCCGAACTCGACCAGCGGCGTGTCGGTGATGCTGACCGGCTGTGCGAGCGCCGCGGCTCCCGTGGTCAAGCCCAAGCCGAAGCCCACCGTCACGCCCGCGGCCAAGACGAAGGCCAAGGCGAAGGCGAAGGCCAAGGCCGCCAAGGCCAAGGCCAAGGTGAAGGCCATGAAGAAGCTGAAGAAGCTGAAGAAGGCGCGCCGCGGCAACGTCGGGTGAGCCCGAACGGTGATCAGGACGCCGCGGGGGCGGTGTCCGCGCCGGAGCCGTGGCCGCGCGCCACGGCTCCGGCCTGATCCGTCCCCGGTGGCCGGGGGCGCCTCTCAGCCGTGGATGGTCATGCCGCCGTCGACGGGGATCACGACGCCGGTGAGGTAGGCGCCGGCCCGGGAGGAGAGGTAGATCGCGGTCCCGGCCACGTCCTCGGGGGCGCCGATCCGGCCCATCGGCACGCTGGAGGCGATCGCCTGGCGCATGTCGGGGTCGTCGAGGGCGAAGGCCATCATCTTGGACTCGAAGGGGCCGGGCGCGATCGCGTTGACCGTGATCGAGTCGCGTACGAGCCGGTGGGCCAGGTGGCGGGTGAGCATGTGCACGGCCGCCTTGGTCGTGGAGTAGGCGTAGGTCTCCAGCGCGGGCACCCGGATGCCGTCGACCGAGCCGATGTTGATCACCCTGGCCGGGTCCTCGGCGGAGGCCGCGGCGCGCAGCAGCGGCAGGAAGCGCTGGGTCAGGTAGAACACGCCCTTGACGTTGACCCCCCAGAGCTTGTCGAAGGCGTGCCCGGGATAGTCCTCCAGCGGTGCGCCCCAGGTGGCGCCGGCGTTGTTGACCAGCACGTCCAGCCGCTCCTCGCGGGCGGAGACCGCCTCCACGAGCGCGGCGACGCCGTCGGGGGTGGACAGGTCCGCCGGTACGGCGACGCACCCGATCTCGGCCGCGGTCTTCTCCACCTCGGCGGCCTTGCGGGAGGAGATGTAGACCGTGGCGCCCGCCGCCGCGAAACCTTCCGCGATCATCCGGCCGATTCCCCGGGAACCGCCGGTGACCACCACTTTCTTGCCCTGCACCGAGAACAGACTCATGTTCGGTAAGCATGCCGTACGGCCGCCGCCACGTCCATACCGACTGGTCGGTTCCTTCGGTTCACACAACACCGTTCAACCTGTCGACGGCGTCTTGGAGCGCTCCAGGTGGATCGGCACACGCTCAGCGAGTGGCACACGGGCGCGGCGAACTTCGGGGCTCCGAACGGTCGCGGTGGCCTTCGAGTCACGCAGCCATTCCCCGCGCTGCTCGTCGTCCCACTTCGCCCACCGATCGATGAGGCGTTCTCCGGTGTCGACGATCACCCAACCCGGCTCTTCGTCGGGCAGTGACTCCAGCTCTTCGATTCGCTTCGCTGTGTCGACGTACTGGCGTCGAAAACGGGTTCTGGCCTCCTCGGTTGCGTACATGCCGGCTGCCCGGTCGTCTTCCAGTTCTGTGAGGAATTCTCGCAGTCGGGTCAAGTCTGTGCCGCTCGTGTTTCCTTGGCGGTAAACACGTTCGGTCGCCTTGAGTCCATCATTGAGACGACGGAGGGATTCATTTAGGTGTCGAAGTCCTCGGCGTGCAGGTCGCGGTGGATCCACATCCGGCTCAGAGCGAATGAGGCGGAGTCCGGCGGGCGGGGCCTTCTCTTCCCCTGCCCGCCGGACGTGCGGTGGCCGCTTCCGAAGCGCGTGCGGCGGCCGCGGCTAGAACGGCGTGAGCGTGATCCCGGCGGAGCGGGGCGAGCCGTCGTGGACCAGGGACTCGAAGTTGCCGACGTCGTCGAAGGCGAAGCCGTACGCCTTGCCGTCCACGGTGTGGGCGTGCAGCTTGCGGGAGTAGTGGTCGGTGACGGTCCGCTTGTAGAACTGGCTCGCGTCCGTGGTGGGCTGGGTGTGCACGTAGCCCAGGGTGGAGCGGTGGAGGCCGGCGCAGAGCGTGCGCGCGATCGGCCCGACGACGGGGTCGTTGGGCGCCTGGAGCCTGCCGTCGCAGCCGAAGACGTCCTTGGTCGAGGGCCGGGCGAAGGAGGCGACCCGGTTGCCCGCGGTGTCGGTGAAGTTCAGCACGCCGGAGGCGTCCGTCCGGCCGAAGAACCTCTTGGCGGGCTCGTGGGCGAACGGCACGACGGTCAGCGTGGTGTTCCGGTACGTCTCCCAGGCCTGACGGATGTAGCCGTCCATGTACGTGGGACTGAACACGCCGGTGTCGATGCCCTTGTGCGGGGAGACGACCCGCAGCCGCGTGCCGTCGGCACGCCGGTGGATCAGCTTGGCCCAGTCGCCGGGCTGGTTCTTCACCGCGTCGAGGATGCGCTCGCGGCCGTTGGGGACCAGGTCGCCGGTGCGCCTGCGGGTGCCGTCGCCGGCGGTCACCTCGACCGCCTGCGGGACGCTGAACATGTCCACCATCGAGGTGTTGAGCCACAGGCCGCTGCCGTTGTAGGTGAACTCGGTCCAGTCGAACAGGATGTCGCGGTTGGGGTCGCCCGCCGCCCACGGCGCGGGCTGGACCAGGCCGTCGGGCGTCAGGAAGAACTTGAGCTTCGTCCCGAAGGAGACGTAGACCCGGCCGGACAGGTCGAGCGGGAGCTTGATCGACTTGGTGGCGCCTCCGGCCGGGCCGGGGATCGCGACGTCCGGGGCGGGACTGGGCGGATTCGCGCCGGCGGGCCACGGGGTGAACGCGCCGCTCGCGTTCACGTAGCCGAGCCTGCCCGTTCTGAGGTTCGTGCCCAGCACGTAGACGTAGGTCTGCTCGGCCCGTCCGGAGTCGTTCGTGACGGTCAGCGGGAGCAGGCTCGGCGGCGCGGTCCGCGTCTTCGCGGCGGCCGCCGTCCCCGCCGTCCCCGCCGTCTGCGCGGCGGCCGTCGACGCGCAGACGGGTGCCACGGCGAGGAACGCGGGCAGGCTCATCGCGACCGCGGCGGTCCTGCGGAGGGTTCTTCTTCCGGTACGCATAGGCGACTCCTCGTTCATCCCCTGCGGGATATGGCTGGACGGCTCCGTGGCCGTGGTGTCCGGCGGGAACGGCGCCCGTTCCGGCGGACACGCGGCCGCCGCACGCGCGGCGGCGTCGCCCGCCGGCACCACGTGCGCGGCAGGCCGTCACGACACTGCTCAGAGAGCGTTCTCGGAGCAAATGATCGTCTGAATCGGGCCTTTGGGGCCGTCCAGAGAGCGCTCTCAGAATCATGTACCGAGCGGTGTATGTCAATAGAAGGTAACGGTCTGACTGATTCCGGCAAAATGGAACGTAATAATCGACGGCAGAGTTCCGTCGCGGCTCCTCGCCGGGGCCGCCTCCGCACGTTATCGTCATGGCGTCAACACGCAGAGTGATCGATCTTCGTGTGATCTCACCGTCCGGAACGGGCGCCGCGGAGCGGGAAGCCGGCAAGGGCCGGGATCCGCCCGGAGGCGCTCCCGGGCAGGGCGGTGCTCTCGGGGGAGGGGCGCGGCCGATGGGGATCGGAAACAGGGTCGCGGCCGTCGCGGTCGTGCTCGTGAACACGGCGGCCGTGCTCGGGGAGGGCGCGGTCGCGACCGCGCGGGCCCGGCCCGCCGGGGGCGGTGACTCCGGGTTCTCCGCGGTCCGCGACTCCGGGCCGTCCGGGGGCGGTGACTCCAGGTTCTCCGCGGTCCGCTTCTCCAGGCCGTCCGCGGCCCGCGGCTTCGAGGACGGGTTCTCCGGTTCCGAGGGAAGCCCGCCGGACCCGTCCAGATGGGAGCAGCTGACCGGCTGCCTGTGGGGGTACCGGGCCGAGCGGCAGTGCTACACCTCCGGCGGGCGCAACGCGCGGCTCGACGGCGACGGGCACCTCGTGATCAACGCTCGGCGCGAGACTTACACCGGTGACCACGGCGTGCGGCGCAAGTACACCTCGGCGCGCCTCGTCTCCAGGGCCGCGAGCGGGGGCGGGAGCGTGCAGGTGAGGGCGAAGGTCTCCGGCTGGCAGCGCGGCGCGTGGCCGGCGATCTGGCTGCACGCCGACCCCCTGCGCAGGCAGCGGCACTACGGCGAACTCGACCTGATGGAGAACGGCCTCAACGGCTCGAGGTGGAAGCCGGAGTACCACGTCCACACCGACCGCTTCAGCGGCGGCGGCGCGTACGACGTCGACGCCACCCGGTGGCACGTCTACAAGGCCACCTGGACCACGGGTCCGTCCGGCCGGCCCGGTTCTACGTCGACGGCCGGTTCGTGCGCTCCTTCCCCTACCGGGTGCCGGCCAGGTCGGCCGCCAGGCTGATCCTCAACGTCGCGGTCGGCTCGCAGGCCGGCCGGCCCGCCGCGAACCTCGACAGCACCCTGACCGTGGACTACGTGCGGATGAACGGCTGAGCGGACCCGCGCCGGGCGCCCGGCGGTTCACCGGGCCCCGGCGCCCCGCCCGGACGGCGCGGACGGGGCCGGGGGC
>NZ_CDRNDK010000181.1:0-11793 GCF_977012225.1 Planomonospora algeriensis
CCTCCCGGCCGTCGCCCACGGGCGGTCGGGGCGGTCGTCGACCATGATGACGTCGGTGCCGGGGTCCAGGGCCGCCAGGGTGGCGGTCAGGGTGGGGCGGCCGATCGTCGGCACGACAACGGTGATCATGACGCGAACACCTGCCCCCGGCGGATCAGGTACGGGCCGAGGACGAGCAGGTCGACCGGGGCCGAGCCGAAGCACTCCAGCGCGTCGCGGGGGTCGTCGACCATGGGCCGCCCGGCGGTGTTGAGGCTGGTGTTGACCACGACCGGCAGCCCGGTCCTGACCTCGAACTCCTCCAGCATCCGGGCGAGCAGCGGATCGTCGGCCCGGTCCACGGTCTGGATCCGGGCGGTGCCGTCGACGTGCACGACGGCCGGGATGCGCTCGCGCCACTCGGGGCGCACGTCGTGGACGAAGAGCATGTAGGGGCTCGGGATCGGTCCCCGCTCGAAGATGGCGGCGGCCCGCTCGGCGAGCACCATCGGCGCGATCGGGCGGAACTGCTCGCGGCCCTTGACGTCGTTGAGCCGCTCGGTGTTGGCGGCCGCCGGGCTGGGCCCGGACCGGCTCCGGGTCGCCGAGATGGCCGCGATGAACGCGCGCGCCGGGGAGAAGGCCGCCGGCGACCTGCTCGCGGGCGGCCTGCCGGACGCCGTGTTCTGCGCCAACGACCTGCTCGCGCTCGGCGTGCTGCGCGCGCTGCTGCAGGCCGGGGTCCGGGTGCCCGGCGACGTGATGCTGATGGGCTACGACGACATCGAGTTCGCCGCCGCCTCGGCCGTCTCGCTCAGCTCGATGCGCCAGCCCACCCATCAGCTCGGGCGCATCGCCACCGAACTGGTGCTCGACGAGTGCGAGAACCCCGAGACCCATGCCCACCAGCACATCATGTTCCAGCCCGAGCTCGTGGCCAGGGAGTCCACCCGGTGAGCCGCTTCGCCGCCGTCGACCTCGGCGCCTCCAGCGGGCGGGTCATGGTCTGGGACGGCCGGGCCCTGACCGAGGCGCACCGCTTCCCCAACGGCCCGGTCCGCACGCCCGGCGGGCTCCGCTGGGACGTGCGCGGCCTCTACCGGGAGGTCCTGCACGGCCTGCACCGGGCCGGGCCGGTCGCCTCGATCGGCGTGGACTCCTGGGCGGTCGACTACGGGCTGCTCGACTCCTCCGGGTCCTTGCTGGGCGACCCGGTGCACTACCGCGACGGGCGGACCGACGGCGTCGCGGAGCGGGTCGCGGCCGAGATCGGCGCGCAGGCCCTGTACGACGTGGCCGGGCTGCAGGTGCTGCCGTTCAACACGGTCTACCAGCTGCTGGCCGACGACCTCGACCGCGCCGCGACGATGCTGCTCGTCCCCGACCTGCTGGCCTACCGGCTCACCGGGGAGGTCGGCGCGGAGGTGACCAACGCCTCGACCACCGGGCTGCTGGACGTGCGCACCCGGTCCTGGGCGTCCGGCCTGATCGAACGGCTGGGCCTCCCGGCGCGGATCTTCCCGCCGCTGCGGCGGCCCGGCGACCTGATCGGCCCCCTGCTGCCCGAGGCCGCCGCGGAGATCGGCCACACCTGCCGGGTGACCGCGGTCGCCTCCCACGACACCGCCTCGGCGGTCGCCGCGGTGCCCGCCGCGGGCCCGCGCTTCGCCTACGTCTCCTGCGGGACCTGGTCGCTGGCCGGGGTGGAGCTGCCCGCCCCGGTGCTGACCGAGGCCGGGCGGGCGGCGAACTTCACCAACGAGGCCGGGATCGACGGCACCGTCCGCTACCTGCGCAACGTCATGGGCCTGTGGCTGCTGTCGGAGTCGCTGCGCGCCTGGCCCGGCGCCGACCTCGGGCGCCTGCTGGAGGCCGCCGAGCGCGAGCGCCCGTTCGCCGCGCTGGTCGACCCGGACGCCCCCGTCTTCCTGCCCCCGGGCGACATGCCGGCCCGGATCGCGGCCGAGTGCCGCCGCACCGGCCAGGAGCCGCCCGCTCTCCCCCGGCCGTTCGTCCGCTGCGTCCTGGAGAGCCTGGCCCTGGGCCACCGCCGGGCGATCCGCCAGGCGGTGGCCCTGTCCGGCCGCGACGTGGAGGTGGTCCACCTGGTCGGCGGCGGCTCCCGCAACGCGCTGCTGTGCCGGCTCACCGCCGACGCCTGCGGCCTTCCAGTGGTGGCCGGTCCGGCCGAGGCGACCGCGCTGGGCAACGTGCTGGTCCAGGCGCGGGCGGCCGGCGAGGTCGACGGCCTGGCCGAGATGCGCGCCCTGGCGGCGCGGGTCGAGCCGCTGCGCCGCTACGAGCCCTCCGGCGACGCCTCGGCCTGGGACGAGGCGGAGGCCCGGCTGGAATTCGCGCGGCAGACGGTCTGAGAGCCCTGCAGGGCCGCGTGCCTCCACGCCCGAACCGACGCGGCTCTCCGTCCTGCGCGTGCTCTCACAGGTGGCAGGACAGGCCGTAGGCTTGGCGCGTCGAGCGGACCGTGACGAGGAGAGATCCCGGATGACAGTTCTGCCGGATGACAGCTGGCTTCTCAGCATTCGTCCTCAGCCCGCCCGCGTCACCGCCGAGGAGTACGAGGCGCTTCCCGAGGAGATCGCCAAGGCCATCGAGATCGTCGACGGCTACGTGGTCTACTGTGCGGCGCCCACGCCCGATCATCAGACCGCCGGCAGGCGACTGGCCAACCTGCTGGAGCGTCATGCCCGCGCCGCGATGAGCAAGGGGCACGAGTGCATCACCGTGAACAACGACGTGGATCTGCGGCTGAGGGATCTGCCGCTGCTCACCCGGCGGCCCGACGTCGCGCTCTACCGGTGCCTGGATCGAGGGCGAGGCGAACGGCTCCGCGCCGAGCACGCCCTGCTCGTCGTGGAGATCGTGTCACCGGGGTCGGAGACCCAGGACACGACCGACAAGCTCGGGGAGTACGCCAAGGCCGGCATCCCGCACTACTGGATCGTCCGGCTCGACCGCACCGGCGTGTCGATCATCGAACGCTACCGGCTGGACCGGGCGGCGATGCTCTACAAGCACATCGGCACGTTCATGAAGGACGAGTCCGGTGACGCTCCCAGCGTCAGCAACCCGATCCCCATCATGATCGACTGGTCGGAACTGCAGTTCTGAGCCGGAACGACCGGCTGACGACTCGGTCCGCCGGCTGAAGGACGGAGCCGAAGGGCGGGAGCCCCGTTCGCCTGGGGCCCCCGCCCCGGCTCCAGCGGGGAGGACCGGGGCCTACCAGCGGTTCGGGTGGTGGCTCCGGCCGCCGCGGAGGCGGGCCAGCAGGCCGCGCGCCTTCTGCTGGTTGCGCGGGTCGCGCGCCATCGTCTTGGCCTTCTCGAGGTTCCGCCGCCCCTGCGGGCTGCTCAGGTAGCTGCGGATGCGGGCCATCAGGGATGCCATGTCTCCTCCATCTGCCGAGGAGGTACGGCTACCCAGGACGGCGCGTCCCAATCGGGCGGCCGATCGCCCGATCGGTCTCAGAAGCGGAACCCCGCCACCAGCGACCGCAGCCGCCCGGAGACCTGCGACAGGTCCTGTGCCGCCCGCTGCGACTCCCCGACCGACTCGCTGGTGGCCCTGGTGATGGAGGCCACGCCGGTGATGTTCTCGGCGATCCGCCCCGACCCTGCGGCCGCCTCGGCGACTCCCCTGTTCATCTCGTTCGTCGTCGCGGTCTGCTCCTCTACCGCCGTGGCGATGGTGGCCTGGTAGTCGTTGATCCGGGCGATCACCTGGGCCACGTCGCGATCGCCGCCACGGCCCCGGCGGTGTCGGCCTGGATCGCCTCCACCCGCTTGGAGATGTCCTCGGTCGCCTTGGCGGTCTCCTGCGCCAGGTCCTTGACCTCGCCCGCGACCACCGCGAAGCCCTTGCCCGACTCTCCGGCGCGCGCCGCCTCGATGGTCGCGTTGAGCGCCAGCAGGTTGGTCTGCTCGGCGATGGAGGTGATGACCTTCACCACGTCGCCGATCATCCGGCTGGACTCCCCCAGCCGCGACACCGTCGCGGTGGTCGTCTCCACGGCGGTCACCGCGCGGGCGGCGACCGCCGCCGCCTCGGCGGCGTTGTGCGCGATCTCCTGGATGGACTCGCCCATCTCCTGCGAGCCCGCCGCGACGCTCTGGACGTTGCGCGAGACCTCGTTCGCGGCGGACGCGACGAGACCGGTCTGCGCCGAGGACTCCTCGGCCCCGTTCGCGATGCGGTGCGACAGCGCGCCGATCCGCTCACTGGTGGCGGCCAATTCGCCGGCGCTGTGCGCGAACGCGGTCATGACGTCGCCGATCCTGTCCAGCGCGGCGTTCGCGGACCGTCCCATCCGGCCCACCTCGTCGCCCGAAGTCGCGTCCAGACGCCGGGTCAGGTCGCCGTCGGCGACCGCGGCCATGACCGCGCTCGCCTCGGCCAGCGGCCGGGTGATGCCGCGGGTGATCCACCAGGCCACGGCGACCGCGACGGCGATCGCCAGCGCGCACGTCAGCAGCATGACGGCCAGGAAGCCCCCGGCGGTGTCGCGCGCCTGGACCGTCTCGGCCTGGTTCATCGACTCCTCGAGGTCGATCAGCACGTTGATCGCCGCGAGCCAGTCGACGAACAGCGGCTTGGCCTGCTCGGTCAGCACCTGGAGCGCCTGGCCGGTGTCGCCGGCCATCCGCAGTTCCACGACCCGGTCGATCAGCGGGAGCGTCTCGCGCTCGATGCGCTCGATCTCGGCGTGCGCGGCCTTCTCCTCCGCGTTGACCTTGCCCTCATCGGCGAAGATCGCCGTCATCTTGGTCGCCGACTCGGTGTAGTTGTCCGCCAGCTTCTCGATCTGCTCGATCTCCGGCCGCGCCTGCTCGGGGGTCGGCGCCAGCACGACGTCGCGCAGACTGATCGCCCGGTCGTGCACGCTCCCGCGGAAGTTGATGGCGTAACGCTGCTTGACGGCATTGAGGTCGTTGATGGTGGTCAGCCGGTCGTTGATCCGCTCCACCTGCACCACGCCGAAGACCGTCAGCAGCACCATGTTGAGCACGACCACGAGGAAACCGGCGCCCAGCCTCCGGCTGATCGGCAGATTGGAGATCTTCACGTCGAGTCCCGTCGATAGAGGTGTGACCGGCGCAAGGGGCCGGCGGGCCCACTGGGGCGTTCTTCCATCGACGGGTCCGGCGCCTACCTGAGAAGATCCGGCGCCGGGCGGCTCAGGAGTCGACGAAGTCCTCCGGGACCATCACGCGCAGGCCGTTGGGCACGGTCCTGATCGTCAGGGGGGTCATCAGGCGGACCTCGCCGTCGACGTCGGCGGCCATCGGGGGGTCGGTCTCCAGGTACATCTCGGTGCCGATGACGAAGGGACCGCCGGCGAGGCTGCGCCAGCGCCCGGTGGCGGCCCGGACCAGGGTCTCCACCAGCAGCCGCAGCCGCTTGCCCGAGCCGAGCTGGTAGGCGACCAGCAGGCCGTTGTCGATGCTGATGTCGCGGGCGACCTGCCAGCCGCCGTGGAAGCGGCCGTTGGCGATGTTGAGCTGGTGGGTGAGCAGCTCGTGGCGGCGGCCCTTGACCGTGATGAACGCGCGGAACGGCCGGTGGCCGGGGAGGATCGTCAGGGCGGTGAGCGGGTAGGCGGCCCTGCCGAGCAGGCGCTTCAGCCACGGCCGGACCGTCCCGGCGACCTCGACGGAGACGCCGAAGCTGGCCAGGTTGGCGAACTCGCGGTCCCCGGCGATGCCGAGGTCGATGTCGGCGACCTTGCCGGTGCGCAGCACCCGGATCGCGCCCGCCAGGTCCAGCGGGAGGCCGAGGCTGCGGGCGAAGTTGTTGGTGGTGCCCAGCGGCAGCACGCCGAGGGCGACGTCGCGGTGGGCGACGTGCTTGACGGCGGCGCTGAGCGTGCCGTCCCCGCCGCCGACGACGAGCAGGTCGGGGCCTGCCTCCAGGGCGGCGTCCAGGATCTCGCGCAGCCGCTTCGGGTCGTCCACGGGGAAGACGCCGAGCAGGTCGAAGCCTCCGGCCTGGAGCGTGCGGAGCACCTGCGGGTAGCGGCGGCGGCCGCGGCGCGAGCGCGTGTTGACCACCACGCAGGCCCGGCGGCCGGTCCGGACGGCCTCGGTGTGCTCGGCCTTGGTGCGAAGCTCTCCCACGCTGCCCCTCTTCGGTCTGGATCCTCCCGGTAAATCGTAGGGCCACGCCGTCGCGCGGACGGCGTGGCCCTGATCCCGTGGCAGGCCCCTTCGGGTCCCTACGGGTCTACCTGCCCGGTGTCACTCCGGGTTCACTTCTTCGCCGGGGTCACCTGGACGATGACGCCCAGGTTCGCCGGGAGCGGGGAGATCAGCTTGACCTGCACGCCCAGCGCCTTGCCCTCGTCACCGGGGTTGCCGGTGCCGAGGACGTGGCCGCCGCCGATGTCGGTGCCGTACAGCTCCGTGGCCGGGGTGCCGTCGGGGTTGACGACCCGGGTGGAGTACGGCTGGTCGCCCTTGGAGGGGACGACGGCCGAGGCGTCGCGGAGGCGGTAGAACAGGTTGCCGTCACGGACCTCCAGACCCGGGTACCAGGTCTTGGCGTCGGTGAAGGTCTTCACCGCCGGGAGGGCCGGGAACTTCGTGCAGTACTCGGTGAACGGCTCGCCCTCGATGCACTCGGTGAACGGGTACGTCTTCTTGAAGGTGAAGGCCGCGTTGGAGGACTGCGGGCGCGACGGGAGGTTCTTCAGCGCCGACGGGTCCTTCTCGGCCGCCTCGCCGCTGCGGCGGAGCGGCTCGTAGTGCGAGTCGACGACGAGGATCTCGCCCTTGGGGCCGACCGACGGCAGCGCGAAGGTGTGCGCGTCGCCGTTGTTGGCCGGGTAGGCCGCGTCGCGGTACCAGACCAGCAGGCCCGGGGCGTTGTACTTGACCCGCTCGACCTTCCAGGCGTTCTCGTGCGACCAGGTGGTGTCGTAGGCGTACTGCAGGCCCTTGTCGAAGCCGTCGTAGTTGCGCCACTCGGCCAGGTAGTACTGGGCCGTCTGCAGGCTGCCGCTGTGGGTGTGCCAGCCGGCGCCGGAGGTGTCGGTGAAGGTGCCCTTGACGGCGGTCCAGCCGTTGTCGCCGCCTTCGACGTCGTCGCTCCACACCGTGGCGCCGCCGGCGGTCACCGAGAAGTCGTCGGCGAACCAGCCGGTGTCCTCGAACCCGGCGTCGGTGGCGTAGCGCAGGCGGATCTGGATCGTCTTGCCGGCGAACGGCGCCAGGCTCACGTAGTCGTGCCGCCAGCCGTCGGTCGCGCCGGTGAGGCCGTACTTCTTGTCGCCGTAGTCGTGCATGCGGCTGTTCGGGTCGTCGTAGCCGTCGTCGGTGGTGACCAGCGTGCCGGCCTCGTCGTAGACCTTCTGCTCGGCCCAGGTGGCGCCGCCGTCGGCGGAGACCTCGACGAAACCGTAGTCCCAGTCGGCCTCGATGGCGTACTGGTTCCACATCCAGAAGCGCGGGTCGCCCTCGGCGGGGACCTGGATCTCCCGGGTCAGCTTGACGTCGGCCCAGCTCTGGTCGTTGCCGGACCACCACAGCTTGCCGCCGCTGTGCGGGACGGCCATCGTGACGTTCTTGTCGGGCAGGTTGATCCGCACGCCGTCCGCGGTGTGCTTGGGCGTGCGGGATGCCTGGCCGATGGTCACCAGCTGCTTGCGGTCACCCGGGTTCACGATCTTCGGGTCGGCCCAGCCGAGCACCCACTTGGCGTACAGGCCCATGTGGGTCGGCATCGACTGCATGATCGGACCGGCGTGCGAGCCGGAGGACATCAGGTCCCAGAAGTCCACGCTGGTGTCGCCGCCGCCGGAGGCGTCGTAGAAGTCCGGCAGGCCCAGGTCGTGGCCGTACTCGTGGGCGAAGACGCCGACGCCGGAGTCCTCGGGCTGCACGATGTAGTTGGAGATCTTCTTGTCCGTGCCGGGGATCGTGTAGCCGCCGGGGATGGCGCTGGAGTGCGCCCAGATGGCGTAGGGGCCCTCGGCGCCGCCGCCGCCCGACTTGTCGGCGCCCGCGTGGACCAGGACGAGGTGGTCGACCACGCCGTCCGGCTCCAGGGTGTTGCCGTCGCCGTCGGCGTCTCCGGTGTCCTCGACGTCGTAGTCGGCCCAGGGGAAGTCCGGGTTCTGCTGCGCCAGGACGTTGACCGCGTCGACACCGAGCGCGGCGGGGCCGGCCGGGTTGTCGGGGTGGCCGGACATGTCCTGCGGGATGGTGCCGCAGCGGCCCGCGCCGTACCAGGCCTCCGAGTGCGGGACCTTGATCCAGCCGATCGCCTCACCGGTGACGGTGTAGGCGCCCTTGGACATCTCCTCGTACATCTTCTTCATGGTGTGGCCGGAGATGTCGATGCCCTTGCGACCGTCCCGGGGGTCGGTGAGGTCCATCCGGACGCGCTGGGTGATCCCGCGGTCCGAGTAGAGCATCTTGTTGTAGTGCTCCGGGCTGAAGTCCGGCACCCACATGGTGTTGTTGTCCTTGCCCGCGCCGGAGGAGGCGGGGTTGGGGATCTGGTTGTGCAGCGGGCCGTTGATCTTGGTGCCCGGCGGCTCGGTCACGCAGTCGTTGACGTCGTCGATCGACTTGGGCCGGCTGAAGCCGGAGAAGTCGTCGCCTGCGTTCTCGTTGAACTCGATGAGGAGGGTGAGCAGCTTCGCCTGCTGGGTCTGCCCCGCCTTCTTGAAGATGAAGTCGAAGGGGTTCTTGCCCGTCCTGATCGCCCGGGTCTCCCGCGAGGCGAGTGTCTTGGCGGCGACCGGGTTGCCCTCGGCGA
Organism: Planomonospora algeriensis; assembly: GCF_977012225.1. Taxonomy (NCBI): domain Bacteria; kingdom Bacillati; phylum Actinomycetota; class Actinomycetes; order Streptosporangiales; family Streptosporangiaceae; genus Planomonospora; species Planomonospora algeriensis. Next base: position 8,758 of record NZ_CDRNDK010000181.1, read on the forward strand.
ACTTCCGGTCGACCTCCTGCGCGTGGGCCAGGCCCGACCGCTTGGCGGTGCCGCGCTGGAACCGCTCGTCGATGGTCGTGCTGTCGCTCTGGACCCGCGGCGGCGCGTAGTTGATGTAGTAGTCGCTCGACGACGGGACATATCGCGCGGCCGAGCTGTCGGCCTGGGCCGACACGCCGCTGACGGACAGTCCCGCGGCGGCGAGCCCGAGAACGGGCACGATCGCGAGAAGGCGCTTGCGTGCGCCTCTGCCTCTGCTGGACAACGGATACCCTCCCTGCCCGGGTTCGCCGGGCGCGGACGCTCCCCGGCGCGCTTATTTGCGCACCGTGCGGGACGTTAGAGGACGAAATAAAGCAGAGGTAAACCGTCCGACTGATGTTGTAAAAATGTGATCAATCGGTTTGTTGGAAGATATCTCACAACTGGGACATAAGGGATTAGTTTTAATTAAAGTGACTATCTCGGACGATGGTTCCGAGGCGGGGCCCTGCCGACGGCGGGTCCGAAACCGGTCTTGCGGGCGGTACGGCGGCGCGGGACCGCTCCGCGGGTCATACGGCGGCGCGGAGACGCGCTCCGCGGACGGTACGGCGGCGCGGGGCCCGCTCCGCGGGGCCGTACGAGGACCGGTTCGGCGCGCCGTACAGTCCGGGTGTGACCGCTATCGCTGAACTCACCGCCGCGCTCGGCTCCGGGAAGGTGCTGACCGACCCCGACGTCACGGACTCCTACGCCCGCGACCGGACGTTCCTGGAGCCGGGCGGCCCGCTCGCCGTCGTACTCGCCGAGAGCACCGCCGACGTGGTCGCCGTCATGGAGTGGGCCACCCGGCACCGGGTGCCGGTGGTGCCCCGCGGGGCCGGGACGGGGCTGGCCGGCGGCGCGACGGCCGTGGCGGGGTGCGTCGTGCTGGCGCTGCAGAGGATGACCGCGATCAGGGAGCTCTCCCCCGCCGACGAGATCGCCGTGGTGGAGCCCGGCGTCATCACCGCCGACCTGGACCGCGCGGCCCGCGAGCACGGCCTGATGTACGCCCCCGACCCGTCCTCCTACGAGATCTCCACCATCGGCGGTAACCTGGCCACCAACGCCGGCGGCCTGCGCTGCGTGAAGTACGGCGTGACCCGCGACTCGGCGCTGGGCCTGGAGGTCGTGCTGGCCGACGGGCGGATCCTCACCACCGGCAGGCGGACGGTCAAGGGGGTGACGGGCTACGACCTGACCGGGCTGTTCGTCGGGTCCGAGGGCACCCTCGGCGTGATCACCTCCGCCACCGTACGGCTGCGCCGCGCCCCCCTGGCCCCGCCCGCGACGCTCGCCGCGGAGTTCGGCTCCCTGCGCGACGCCGCGGCGGCCGTGGCGGCGATCATCGCGGCCGGCTGCCAGCCCTCGCTGCTGGAGATGCTCGACCGGGCCACCCTCAAGGCCATCGACGACTGGCGGAACATCGGCCTGGGACCGGCCGTCCAGGCGATGCTCATCGCGCAGTCCGACGCTGCGGACGGGCCCGCGGCGGCCGAGCGGATGCGCGAGCTGTGCGAGCGGAACGGGGCCTCGTTCGTCGCGGTGGCGGCCGATCCCCGGGAGGCCGAGGAACTGATCGGCCTGCGGCGGCTGGCCTACCACGCCAAGGAGCGGCTCGGCGCCTGCCTGGTCGAGGACGTGTGCGTGCCGCGCTCGGCGCTGCCGGACATGATCTCCGCGATCGAGGCGATCGCGGTCCGGCACGACGTGCTGATCTGCACGGTGGCGCACGCCGGGGACGGCAACCTGCACCCGGTCTTCGTCTTCGACCGCGGGCTGGCCGAGCCGCCACCCGCCGTCTGGGCCGCCGCCGACGAGGTCTTCCGGGAGGCCCTGAGCCGCGGCGGCACGCTCACCGGGGAGCACGGGGTGGGCCTGCTGAAGCGGCGCTGGCTGGCGCTGGAGGCGGGGCCGGTCACCGAGGAGGTCCACCATGGCATCAAGCGGGTCTTCGACCCGCTCGGCATCCTCAACCCGGGCAAGGCCATCTGAGGCCGGGGTCCGGTAGATCATCCGCCCCTCCCCGCACACTGGTAGCGTTCTGCCCCACATAACCGAATTAGCGGGTTTTGCCGGGGGGTCATCGTGGTACAGCCGCTCACTGCGGAGGATCCTCGGCGGCTGGGACCGTTCGAGCTGTCGGGACGACTCGGGGAGGGCGGTCAGGGGGTCGTCTACCTCGGGCGGGGTCCCCGGGCGGAGCAGGTCGCCGTCAAGCTCCTCCACCACGGGCTGACGACGGACCCCGACGCCCGCGCGCGCTTCCTGCGGGAGGTCTCGGTCGCCCAGCGGGTGGCGCGGTTCTGCACCGCGCCGGTCCTGCACGCCGACCTGGCGGGCAGCCGGCCGTACATCGTCAGCGAGTACGTTCCCGGTCCCTCGCTGCGCCGGCTCGTCGACACCGAGGGCCCGCGCCGCGGCGCCGCGCTGGAACGCCTGGCCGTCAGCACCGCCACCGCCCTGTCGGCCATCCACCGCGCGGGCGTCCTGCACCGCGACTTCAAGCCCGCCAACGTGCTGATGGGCCCCGAGGGCCCGGTCGTGATCGACTTCGGCATCGCCAGGGCCCTGGACTCCCCCGGCACGACCGCCACCGGGACGTCCGTGGGAACGCCGTCCTACCTGGCGCCCGAGCAGCTCAGCGGCGGCGAGGCCACCCCGGCGGTCGACGTGTTCGCCTGGGGCGTGACCATGGTCTTCGCCGCCACCGGGGCGCCCGCGTTCGGCCAGGACTCCATCCCCGTGGTGATGAACCGGATCCTGACCGTCGAGCCGGACCTGAGCCGGCTGGACCCCGGGCCGCTGCGCGACCTGGTCGCCGCCGCCCTGACCAAGGACCCGGCGGTGCGGCCCACCGCCGAGCAGCTCGTCGGCCACCTCATGTCGGGCACGGCCCCGGCCCTCGGTGCTCCGCGCCCCGGAACCGCCGGAGCGCCCGCATCGCCCTCCGCGCCTCCCGTCCAGGGCGGACCGCACGCCGTACCCCCCGCGCAGGGCGGACCGCAGCCG
>NZ_CDRNDK010000182.1:0-11792 GCF_977012225.1 Planomonospora algeriensis
GCCGCGGTCCCGGCGGCCCGGCGGGCGAGGAACGCGCCGGCCACGGCGAGGGCGGGCAGGACCACCCACCACGCCGCCGCCCAGGGGTCCTCCAGCGGGATCGTGCACGGGCGGCAGAAGAGCGGGCCGTTGGCCGTCTTGAACTGGTGGAGGGCTCCCGGCGCGAGCGAGAGCCCGCCCTGCACCTCACCCGCCTCGCGCCACCGCTCCAGCGGCCCGCCGTAGGAGACGTAGGCCTCGATGACCCACGGGAGGAAGCCCAGCGCCACTCCGGCCGACACCACCGCGGCCGGCTTGATCCGCCGGCCGAGCAGGCTGACGAGCGCGAGCGGCAGGGCCAGCCAGAGCGCGTCGCCCGGACGCAGCACCGCCACCGCGGCGACCGACGCGCCGAGGCCCGCGTACGCCCTGGTGGAGCCGTCCTTGAGGGCGAGGAGCAGGCAGCCGGTCGCGGCGGCGCAGCCGAAGGCCACATAGAGGTTGGGCATGACCTGCGCGCCGTACAGGACGGCGGTCCACAGGCCGCCGAACAGCGCCGCGGACAGCAGCAGGACGCTCCGGCGCAGGAGCCGGGTCCAGGGCAGGAACGCCAGCAGGAAACCCAACCCGGACAGCAGGGTCATCCAGAGGCGGATGGCGACCGGGTCCCTCGTGACGTAGGCGACCGGCGCCACCAGCCAGACGATCCCCCGCGCCCGGGGCGCGCTGAAGATCGCGTCAGGGACGCCGGGCGCCACCTGGCTGGTGTAGACCGCCTCGTCCCATTCCAGGGGCATGCCGTACGGCAGGGCGATCAGCTGGACCGCGACGTAGGCGCAGGCGACCAGCCCGAGGAGCGTGACAGGGCGGCCGGGCAGCCGGAGGGTGGTGGAGGGCACAAGGCACCATACTGACGCATATCCCGGCAGCGTCACCCCACCGGCAGCGTCACTCCGCCGGCAGCGTCACTCCGCCGGCAGCGGCCGGGGCCTGCCGCCGATCGCCTGCGCCATGGTCCGGACCACGGTGCCGCGCCCCTCGCGTTTCTCCAGCCAGCCGAGGAACTCCGCCAGCCGCTCCGGGGTGGTCGAGTAGGTGCCGCAGCCGTCGCAGACGCGGTGGAAGACCAGGGGGACCAGGCCGCCGCCGGCCTTCTCCGCGTTGAGCACCTGCTGCCGCATCTGCCGCACCTGCGTGTCCTCCCCGACCGAGCCGGGCGTGCGGACCGCCCAGCGGTCCGCCGGGGGCAGGCTCTCCGCGCCGGGGCAGCCGGAACAGCCCCATCCCCTGAGCCCGCCGACCGTCCGGGCCGCGCCGTACCCGCACGACCTGGCCGTTCTGCGGGCGTCGGCGTCCACCGCGCCGAACGGGTAGGCGAGGGTGGTGACCCGGTGGCCCAGCTCCGTCAGCGCGCGGCGGTCGTCGCAGATCCGCGTGCGCTGCTCGTCGGGCGAGAGCTCGGTGAGCCGGGAGTGGTCCAGCGTGTGACCGCCGATCTCGTGCCCGGCCTTGGCGATCGCGGCCAGCCGGCGTCCGGTGAGCTTGCCCTTGCGGCCGATGGTCCCGCTGTTGACGTAGAACGTCCCCCGCATGCCGTGCCTCTCCAGCAGGCGTGCGGCGGCGGCGTGGCTGGCGTCGCCGTCGTCGAAGGTGAGGGAGACGATCGTCCTCGGCTTCACCGGTTTCCCCGGGGCCGCGGCCTGCGCCGCGTGGGCCGGGAGGCCGGACGGGACGAGCAGGGCCAGTGCGGTCGCGACACCCGCGAGGTGGCCGGAGGTCTTCATGATGCGGGGTTCCTTCGGGGGAGGCTCACGCGGACGGCCGGCCCGGAGGATGACCCGGACCGGGCTGAGGGTGAACGGGCCGGCGACATCTGGAAGCACCTTACCGACCCATGGTGCCTTTCATGCCATTTCCATACCGAACGCTCATAAACGCCCGGACGGCCGCTCCCCCCGGAACGCCTCCGGCGGGTGCGCGGACCCTCCGGGGCGTTCCGGGGCCTTCCGGGTACGGCGGTGCGGGCGTCCCGGCCGAACCCCGGGAACGCGCTCCGGACGGACGGCTAGGAGGCGTCCTCGCCCTCGACCCGCATGACGCTCACCACGTCGCGGACGATGTCCAGCTCCCGCAGGCCCTCGATCGTCGCCGACAGGGCGGCGTCGCTGGCCCGGTGGGTGACCAGGACGAGCTGGGCGTCGGCGCCGAGTCCCTCCTGCCGGACGGTCTGGATGGAGACGTCCTGCTTGGCGAACATGTCGGCGACCCGGGCGAGCACGCCCGGCTTGTCGGCGACGTCCAGGGAGACGTGGTAGCGCGTGACGGTCTCGCCCATCGGGTGGACCGCCAGGTCGGCGTAGGTCGACTCCTCCGGGCCGCGGGTGCCGGCCAGCCGGTTGCGGCCCACCGCCACGATGTCGCCCAGCACCGCGCTGGCCGTCGCGCGCCGCCGGCGCCCGCGCCGTAGAACATGAGCTGCCCGGCGGACTCGGCCTCGACGAAGACCGCGTTGTAGGCCTCGCGGACCCCGGCCAGCGGGTGGGTCCTGGGGATCATCGCCGGGTGCACCCGGACGCCGAAGGAGCGGCCGTCATCCGAGCGGGCGCAGATCGCCAGCAGCTTGATGACGTAGCCCATCTCCCTGGCGCTGGCCACGTCCGCCGCGCTGATCTCGGTGATGCCCTCGCGGTGCACGTCGGCGGCCGTCACCCGGCTGTGGAACGCGATCCCGGCCAGGATCGCGGCCTTGGCCGCGGCGTCGAAGCCCTCGACGTCGGCGGTGGGGTCGGCCTCGGCGTAGCCCAGGGCCTGGGCCTCCTCCAGCGCGTCGGAGAACGAGGCGCCCGAGGAGTCCATCTTGTCGAGGATGTAGTTCGTGGTGCCGTTGACGATGCCGAGCACCCGGTGCACGTGGTCGCCGGCCAGCGACTCGCGCAGCGGCCGGATCAGCGGGATCGCGCCCGCGACGGCCGCCTCGAAGTACAGGTCGGCGCCGCCGGCCCGGGCCGCGGCGTGGACCGTCGCGCCGTCCTCGGCGAGCAGCGCCTTGTTCGCCGTGACGACCGACTTGCCGGCCCCCATCGCGGCGAGGATGAGCGAGCGCGCCGGCTCGATGCCGCCGATCACCTCGACCACGATGTCCACGTCGTCGCGCGTCACCAGCGCCTCGGCGTCGGTGGTGATCAGCGCGGGGTCCACCTCGATGTCCCGCGCCCGGCCGGGCCGGCGCACGGCCACGCCCGCGAGCTCCAGCGGCGCGCCGATCCGGGCGGCCAGGTCGTCGGCCTGCTCCCGCATCAGCCGGATCACCTGGGAGCCGACGACGCCGCAGCCGAGCAGCGCGACTTTCAGTTTCTTCCCGGGAACCTGGTTCACAGCTGTCCTCTCAGCAAGTCGTCCTCGGTCTCCCGCTGGACGATCACACGGGACGCCCCGCCCGCGACCGCGACCACGGCCGGCTTGGGGAGGTAGTTGTAGTTGCTGGCCAGCGAGCGGCAGTAGGCGCCGGTCCCGGCCACGGCGATCAGGTCGCCGTGGGCGAGGTCCTGCGGCAGCCACAGGTCTCGGACCACCATGTCGCCGCTCTCGCAGTGCTTGCCGACCAGGCGCGAGAGCATCGGCGCCGCGCCGCTCTCCCGCGAGGCCAGGCGGGCGGTGTAGTCGGCCCCGTACAGGGCGGTGCGCACGTTGTCGCTCATGCCGCCGTCGACGCTGACGTAGGTGCGCAGGCCCTCGACGTCCTTGATCGTGCCGACCTCGTAGAGCGTCACGCCCGCGATCGCCGCGATGGACCGGCCGGGCTCGACCGTGAGCCGGGGGACCGGCAGGTCCGCGGCCCGCGCCACCCTGGCGACGATCTCCCGCAGGCTGTCGGCGATCTCCTTGACGTCGAGCGTCTCGTCGCCCTCGACGTAGGCGACGCCGTACCCGCCGCCGAGGTCGAGCTCGGGCAGGACGACGCCGTGCTCCTGCTGGATCTGCACCATGAGCTTGGCCAGGCGGGTCGCGGCCACCTCGAACCCGGCGGTGTCGGTGATCTGCGACCCGATGTGGGAGTGCAGGCCCACCAGCTCCAGCTGGGGCAGGGCGAGGATCCGGCGCGCGGCCTCGGCGGCGGCGCCGCTGCTCAGCGAGAGGCCGAACTTCTGGTCGTCGTGGGCGGTGGCGATGAACTCGTGGGTGTGCGCCTCCACGCCCACGGTGACCCGGATCAGGACCTTGGGCCGCACGCCGTGCCGCTCGGCGAGGAAGCCCAGCCGGGCGATCTCCTCGTAGGAGTCGACCACGATGTGCCCGACGCCGGCCTGGACGGCCCGCTCCAGCTCGGCGGGCGACTTGTTGTTGCCGTGCATCGTGATCCGCTCGGGCGGGAAGCCGACGCTCAGCGCGACGGCGAGCTCGCCCGCGCTGCACACGTCGAGGCCCAGGCCCTCCTGCATGACCCAGCGGGCGGCCTCGCGGCACAGGAACGCCTTGCCGGCGTAGTGGACCTCGCCGCCCTCGAACGCGGACCGGTATTCGCGGCAGCGGGAGCGGAAGTCCTCCTCGTCCACCACGTAGAGCGGCGTGCCGTACTGCTCGGCCAGGTCCCTGACGTCCACGCCGCCGATCGTGATCGAGCCGTCGGCGCGGCTGGACGTTCGCGGCCAGATCGTCGGGTCGAGCGTGTTGAGGTCGGCGGGCGCCTGCGGCGGGCGGTCCTCGGGAAGGATCTCGGCGTGCCGGTCACCGGCGGGGTGGACGAATCGACTCACCCAAAAGAGGCTATCGGACCCGCTGATCCGGATGAGACGCCTGCTCACCTGTCGAGACGGAATCGCCCACGGATACGCGAACTTTTCAGGCGTTCACCCGCTCTCGCCGCAGATTTTGGCGTCTCCGACGGATCCTGAACCTCAGGAGACCTCTTCGGCCGGGGCCTTCCAGGTGTTGCACCCGGCGAGCGTGCCCTTCTGCTGCCCGCGGAGCATCCACCGGGCGCCGCTGGCGCCGGAGCCGTGCGACTGGCGGGCCGCGTCCGCGCCGGCGTCCGCCTCGTCCGGTCCCGAGGCCGCGCTGCGACGCAGGTCGTTCAGCAGGTAGGGGTGCACATTGCGCAGCGACGCCGCGGCCATGCAGTCGGCCTGCAGCTCCAGGCGGCGGGACCACGCCTCGTCGAAGACCTCCGAGCCGTTCTGGTCGGCGATCCCGGTGATCTGCTGGACGTGGTGGGCGTACTCGTGGGCGAGGGTGAACATCGTCCAGAAGGTGTCGCGCTCCTCCCCGTCGTCCTCGGTCAGGACGTTGACGATGCGCTCCCCCGAGCAGTAGATGCCGGCCCAGTCGAAGTCGTCGATCCCGCAGGCCGCCTCCTCCGGGGTGGCGATCAGCCGCAGCTCCGCCGGCGGCTCGTAGTCGACGCCGGCCGGCTCCAGGGTCGCGCTCCACATGCGGTCCAGGCAGCCCGCCATCACCCGCAGGGTCGCGTCCGGGTCGGCGTCGAGGTCCTTCGGCAGGCCGGGGCAGCGGCCGCCGACCGGGCCGGTCTTCTCGTAGAGCAGGTGCGTGGCCACGGCCGAGCGGGCCGATCCGGGCGCGGTCCCGAGCAGCTCCCGCAGGTCGTCGCGGAGGTAGAACAGCGCGCCGAGCAGGAGGGCGAAGACGAGGAGGACGGGCAGCGTCCGCCGGACCACGCCGGGCCTCGACGCGCCGTGAGGGGACCAGTCGCGCGGACCGCTCACCGATTCTCCTCAATACGTTTTCGGATGATTCATCACAATCTATCTGGCGGAATCACCCCGACCGCCGCCATCGCCTCCGCCAGCACCTCCCGTACGGCTCCCGCCAGCCGCACCCGCGCCACGTGCAGCGCCGACGCCTCCCCGTCCCCCCCGCGGCAGCGCCGGAGCCCGTTCGAACGCGTCGTGGTAGGCCAGGGCCAGCCGCTCGGCGTAGGCCGCCCACCCGGGATCCCGGCTCACCCTCCTGCCCGGCGCCTCCGCCAGCGCCCGGAGCACCGCCCGGTCCCACCGGTCCGCCAGGAGCTCCGGCCGGAACACCCCCGCCACGCCCAGCTCCGCCGCCCAGCGCCGTACGGCGACCGCCCGCGCGTGCGCGTACCCGACGACGAACCCGGGGTTGTCCCAGGTGCCCGGCGACCAGGGCGAGACCGGGGACCAGGGCGAGACCGGACGCGGCGCGCCGCGCCCGGCGCGCCCGCGACGGCCGGGTCGGCGGGGTCCGCACCGGCCTCCGCGACCAGCTCGCCGGGGACGGCCACCACGATCTCCAGGAATCCGCCGGGCCGTACCCGGACCTCCTCGATCCCCGACAGCGCGCGCAGCCGCAGGGCCAGCCCCTCGGCCCGTTCACCGGCCCGCCCCCCCTGGCGCAGCGCGGCCGTCGAGACGTACAGCGCCTCCCGCTCCCACGTCCCCCGCGGGACCGGCGGCGCCCCGAGCACCTCGGCGAGCCGGCCGGGCGTCACGGTCAGACCAGCGCGTGCGGCTCGGCGGGGCCGTACTCGACCAGCCGGGCCGAGCCGAGCAGGTCCGCGTCGTGGTCGCGCAGGCGGACGTAGCCGTAGCGGTCGGCGGAGAAGACCTTGACCCCGTCGGTGCGGCACTGCCGCATCAGGACCTCGTCCCAGCCCTCGGACAGGTCGGCGAAGCCCAGGGAGCGCAGCACGGTCCTGCGGCCCAGCAGGGTGGCCCCGGCCACCTCGGGCAGGTAGGAGTACTCGGCGTCGGGACGGCGCAGCACGGTCGCGCCGACGTCGCGCAGGTGGGCGTGGTAGGCCGCCTTGCCCGCGATGTCGGCGATGGTGAACGTGAAGACCCGGGCGAGGTCGGCCAGGTAGTGCTCGCCGTAGGAGTCCCGGGCGTCCATGACGGCCACCAGATCGCCCTCGCACAGGTCCAGGGCCCGGTCGAGCAGGGCGCCGGTGGTGAGCGCCGGGTCGGCGCGGCGGACCACGACGCCCACGTGCCCGCCCAGCACGGCGCGGGCGCGCCGCTCCGCCTCCTCGGCCGCCCCCTCCTCCTCGGACTGCGAGAGCAGCACCAGCTGGACGACGCCCTGCTGCGGCGCGAGGAGGGCCAGCGCCCGCTCGGGGTCGCCCCGGTCGAGCATGATCACCGAGATGCCCAGCGTCGGCCGCGCGCTGGGCAGGCCGACCGCGTCGAGCAGGTCGTCGACCTTGTCGGTCATCGTGCCGGAGGCGTAGGCCTGCCGGAGCGCGGCGTGCGCCCGGCGCCCGTCGGGCTCTCCGCCCTCGGGCGCGCCGATCGGCGTGCCGCAGGCGGCCAGCTCGGCCAGCCGCCACGTCTCGGTGCCGGGCGGGCACTCCACGGCCTTCGGCCAGCGGTAGGAGGTGAGCACGTCCGGATAGGACAGGTGGCCGGGGAGCAGCTCCTCCAGGGAGAGCACCCGGTCGAACCGGCCGGAGGCCAGCGGCAGCGGGTTGTGCACCCGCGGCTGGACCGCGAACGGCAGCAGGCCCAGGGAGGGGGCCCGGCGGCCGGGCTCCGGCTCCGCCGACGCCAGCACGGCGCCCCACGCCTGGACCGACGCCGTCCGCGCGGTGACGATGTGCTCGAACAGTCCGGCCGCGGGGGCCAGGTCGGCGACCTCGCCCCCGGTGTGCCAGAAGACCGTGCGGATGCCCCGCTCGGCGCACCAGGCCAGCAGCGCGCGCAGGCCCTCGCCGGGCTCGCGTAGCTCCTCGGCCCAGGGCCCCTGCGTGACCGACTCCACCAGCAGCAGGTGCGGCACCTCGGCGGCCAGCACGCGGGCGAAGTCCCGGGGGGTGAACCCGGTGGTCTGCCGCCACTCGTAGCGCAGCAGCGCCTCGGCGTGCGGGTCGGCGACGACGGCCGCGGTCAGGTGCGGGCGGGTGTTCGGGCCGGTGGGGACGCGGAAGGGCTTGAGCCGGAACGACGCGCCGTCCAGCGTCCTGGTCGACGTGGTGGCCTGGAAGGCCGCGCCGGGCACCGGCCTGGCCTGGTCGCGGGGCTCGGGGACCGGCTGCCGCTTGGGCGCGGCCGGGCGCTTGGCGGGCCTGGCGGCGCCGCGCAGGCCACGGGCCAGCCGCACCGGGTTGCTCTTGCCGGTCTTGATCGCGTCACCGATCCGGGACCAGCGCGCCACCTGCACCGACGAGAGCTTCCACCGGGCCACCTCGGTCTGGTAGCGCTGCTCGGCCAGTTCCCTGCGCAGGGCCGCCTCCGCGCTCCTGGCCTCGGCCAGCCGCTCCTCCGCCTCGGCCAGCCGCTCCCGGACCTCGCGCAGCTCCCCTACCGCGCGCTCGGCGTCGGCGATCCTCGCCTGGGCCGCGTCCAGCAGGCGGGCCAGCTCCGCGGCCCGCTCCGCCTGGGCCATGGCCTCCCGCAACGCCTGCCGCGTGCTCTCGAGTCGCTCGCTCGCCACGTCGTCCTCCGATTCCTGAGCCGGGCGAAAGGATACCCTTTGGTCAATCCCGACACAGAGGAGTCAGCACGGTGCAGTGGCCGACGTTCAATGTGAGGCCGTACGTCTGCGGCGGCGTCGGCCGGCTCGACGAGACCGTCCTGGCCGCCCTGTGCGAGGCCGGACCCCGGGTACGGCCGGCGCTGCGGACCGCCGAGGCGGCGCTGTTCAGCTCCTCCCCGCTGCCGCCCTACCACCGGGGCCCCGAGCCCGGACGAGGGAGCACCGGGCGGGAGGACGCCGGGGGCGGCGACGGCGCCCCGGCACGCGGAGACATGGGGCACGGAGACGCGGGGCACGGAGACGGGGTGCGGGCGGACTCGGGCACCTGGGCGTTCGCCTGGGGGGAGCGCCGGCCGTCCGGGCCCGCGCCGTGGATCACCGTGGCCGAGACCTACGAGACGCCCGGCCTGATCGACGACGGCGACCGGGTCACCCTGCACGCCGGCGGCCTGGGACTGGTGGACGTCTACTACGTCTCCGTCGGCGGGGCCGTCTACTTCTCCTCGCTGCTGGAGCCGCTGCTGGCGCTGGCGCGCACGCCGTACGAGGTCGACTGGGACGCCTGGGCGGCGATCGTCCAGGTCACCTTCCCGCTCCGCGACGACACCCCGTACGCGCGGGTCAAGCGGCTGGCCGGGAGCAGCGCGCTGGTCTTCGGCAAGCGGTCGGGCCGGATCGCGGTCGAGCGGCGGCTGCCCCGCTGGCTGCGCGAGGAGCCGTTCGAGGCGGGCCGCAGCGCCGGGGAGATCCTGGAGATCCTGCACGAGGTCTACAAGGAGTTCGACTCCCGGCCGCTGCTGGTGCCGGTCAGCGGCGGGTACGACTCGCGGCTGCTCTGCTCGGTGGCGGTGGCCCGGGGCGCGGACGTGGAGTCGTGGACGACCAGCCCGGACGACGGCACCGACACCGACATCGCCTTCGCCCGCGCGATCACCCGCGAGCTCGGCGTGCGGCACCGGGTGATCCCCCAGGACCCCGCCGCCTACCCCGCCGACGCGCTGTCCGTCGCCCGCAGGCTGGAGTTCCTCACCCCGCACCACGCCTGGTACGCCCCGTTCGCCCGCGAGGTGCACCGCGCCGGGCGGACCCTGGTGGACGGCCTGGCCGGCGGGCCGCTGCTGAAGAACTTCATGGTCAGCGGGGCCGCGCTGGAGGCCTCCACCCAGGCCGAGCGCAAGGCCGCGCTGCTCGGCTCGCTCGCGCTGGGCGCGCCCTCGGTGCCGTTCCTGTCGGAGCGGGCGTCCGAGTGGATCTCGGACTCGGTCCGCACCGCGTTCGCCCAGTCGACCTCCATGCTCAACGGCCACCGGGCCGAGCTGCCCCTGTCGGTGCTGCACACCCGCACCGCCCGGGGCATCGCCCGCTCCCCCGTCAACCTGGTCGGCCCCGAGGTCTCGTTCGCGGCGCCGTTCATGCACCCGGCCTTCTTCGACGCCGCGCTCTCGGTGGGCGTCGCCCGCAAGGACAAGGGCCGGTTCTACCGGGAGGTCCTGCACGCCGCCAACCCGCGCGTGGCCGCGCTGCCCTCGACCAACGTGGTCAAGCAGCCGCTCCAGCGGGTCCCGCTCCGCTCGGCCGCCGCGCCGGCCCGCGCCTACGGCCACGCCATGCTGACCCGGGTCGCGCGGGCGGTGCCGTCGCTGCTCTCCGAGCACCTGCACGCCGTGGTGGCCGAGGGCCCGGACGCGCTGGCCCGCTTCAACGGCTGGAACGACCGGTTCTGGGTCCGCGGCCTGGTCCTCTTCGGCGCCTGGCTCGACGACTACGCCGACCGCGCCGGCGACCTCACCCCGCCCTGGGAGTGAACGCCCCCTCCCGGACCCGGCCGGTCCCCACCAGGCATCGCCTCGGGGCCGGCGTCGATGCTCCGATCCCGCACGCGCACGGGGCGCCGGAGCCCTCCGGACCTCGCCCCGGACCCTGACCGGCGGCCGGAGCCGGTCAGCGCCCGGGCCGGCGGTGGCCGGTCTCCCAGGCCCACGCGGCGATGCCGACCCGGTTGCGCACGCCGAGCTTGCGCTGGATGTGGGCGAGATGGGTCTTGACGGTCCCGGCGGTGATGTACAGCTCGGCGCCGATCTCCGCGTTGGTCCGGCCGTCGGCGACCAGGGAGACGATGTCCAGCTCCCGGCCGGTCAGCGGCTGCGCCCCGCCCGGCTCCTCGTGCCGTCCGGACAGCTCGCGCAGCAGCCGGACCGTCACCGACGGGCTGATCAGCGCGTCGCCGGTCATCGCGGCGCGTACCGCCTCGATCAGCAGCCCGGAACCCGAGTGCTTGAGCAGGAAGCCGCAGGCGCCGTGGCGCAGCGCGGTGTGCACGTAGGCGTCCAGGTCGTAGGTGGTGACCACGACCACTCGCGCGCCCACCGGCGTGTCGGGGGGAGCAGAGGCGCCGGGTCAGTTCCAGCCCGTCCATCCGCGGCATCCGGATGTCGGCGATCACCACGTCGGGCCGGAGCCGTCCGGCCAGCTCCAGGGCCTCCACGCCGTCGGCGGCCTGGCCGACCACCTCGATGTCCGGAGCGGCCCCCAGAATGGTGCGGAACCCGAACCTGACCTGCTCCTGGTCGTCGGCGATGAGCACCCGGATCGTCATGGCACCGGCTCCAGGTGAGCGGCGGGAAGCTCGGCGCGGACCCGCCAGCCCGCCGGAGGGACGGGTCCGGCGGTGAAGACGCCGCCGAGCGCCTCGACCCGCTCGGCCAGGCCTGCCAGGCCCACTCCGCCGCGGCGCCGGCCTGTGAGGTCACGCGGGGGCCGGTCGGAGTCGCCCGCCTGGTCGGTGACGGTGAGCACGACGCCGGATCCCGGGGATCCGGTCAGCTCGACGGTGACCGAGCAGCCGGGGCGGGCGTGCCGGCGCACGTTCGTGAGCGCCTCGACCACCACGCGGTACACGGCCGTGCTCGCCTCCTGGTGGAGCGCCCGGTCCAGTCCCGGGGCCATGTCCAGCTCGATCGGGCCCGCGCCGCCATCCGCGTAGCGCGCGATCAGCTCGGGCAGTTCGCTAGCGCCGGGCGACGTCGTACGGCCGGCGCCCGCGCCGTACTCCAGCTCGCGCAGCATCCGGATCGTCCGGTCCATCGAGGCGAGCGCGCGGGTGCCGTCCGACTCGATCCGCCGCAGCACCCTCGCGGCCTCGTCGGGATCCCCGCGGAGCAGCACCTGGGCGGCCTGGGCCTGGACGACCATGGCGCTGACGTCGTGGGCCACGAAGTCGTGCAGGTCCCCGGCGAGCTGGACGCGTTGCGCCCGGCGGGCCTGCCGTACCGCCTGGACCCTGCGCGCGTCCAGCCGGCGCAGGTAGCCGCCGGCCCCGGCGCCCACGGCCGCGGGGAGCGACCAGAACGCGCCGACCGCCGTAC
>NZ_CDRNDK010000183.1:0-11684 GCF_977012225.1 Planomonospora algeriensis
CCGCGGAGGCGGTCCGGCGCAAGAAGCTGATCGCCGGAGCGGCGGTCGCGGCCCTCGTCGCGGCGGGCGGGGGCCTCGGGCTCTACATCGCCCTCTCATCCAGCGGGCCCCCCACCGACCTGGGGCTGCTCTACCAGGACGACTTCACCCAGAAGAGCGACTGGGGCAGCGCCTACGACCCCGCGAACGGCGGCAAGTACGGCTACGCGCCGGGGGGGTACTACGCCGTCGACGCCGACGGCGAGAACGCCGTCCAGCGCATCACCGCGCCGGTGCCCTTCGCGACCGCCCCGCCCGCGACCCCGGACCCCGCCGCCAGCCCCACCCCGACCATCCCCGGCCGGCTGCTCCTCGGGGCCGACGTCACGGTCCGCAGCGGCGGCACGGGCGCCGGCGAGTACGGGCTGTTCTGCCGGGGCGCGGACGCCACGGAGGCGACCCGCTACGAGTTCCTGATCGACACCTCGGGCAAGGCCCGCATCCGCAGGGCGGTCAAGAACGCCGGGGGCGACCTGACCGAACCGGCCCCGGTGGAGGTGACGAAGGGCAAGCCCGTCCGGCTCCAGGCCGAGTGCTCGGCCGGTTCGGAGGGGATGCGGCTCACCATGTGGGTGGACGGCGCCCAGGTGCAGTCCGTCACGGACCCCAATCCGCTGCCGCCCGGCGAGCTCGGCATGATCGTCCGGGTCGGGGAGGACAGCGGCGCCACGTTGAAGACGGGCTTCGACAACTTCACCATGCGCGGCAGCGCCCCGGAGAAGAAGCCCTGAGGGAGGAACAACGAATGATCGGCTCGCGGTTGGGGATGCTCGGAACACCGACCTGAGCGAAGGAGCCCGCACGATGCGCGCCATAGTCGTCTCCGCCACCGGCGGCCCCGAGGTCCTCTCCTACGAGGACTACCCGGACCCCGCACTGAACCCCGGCGAGGTGCTGGTCGACGTCGCGGCCAGCGGAGTGAACTTCATCGACGTCTACCACCGGATGGGCCGCTACCCCCTCTCGCTGCCCTTCGTGCCCGGCAACGAGGGCGCGGGCACCGTCGCGGCGGTCGGCGAGGACGTGGAGGGGGTCTCCGTCGGCGACACGGTGGCCTGGGCGAACGTCATGGGCAGCTACGCCGAGAAGGCCGTCGTGCCGGTCTCCCACCTGCTCCTGGTGCCCGAGGGGGTGGTGCCCGAGCTCGCGGCGGCCGTCACGCTCCAGGGTCTCACCGCGCACTACCTGACCCACTCGGTGCACGAGGTCAAGCCCGGCGACGACGTGCTGGTGCACGCCGCGGCCGGCGGCATGGGGTTGCTGCTCACGCAGATCGCCAAGCTCCGCGGCGCCCGGGTGATCGGCACGGTCTCCACCGAGGAGAAGGAGGAGCTGGCCCGGCAGGCCGGAGCCGACGAGGTCCTGCGCTACAAGGGCTTCGCCGACGCGGTCCGCGACCTGACCGGCTCCGGCGTGCACGTCGTCTACGACGGGGTGGGGGCGACCACCTTCGCCGAGAGCCTCGCCGCCCTGCGCCCGCGCGGCATGATGGCCCTGTACGGCCAGGCCAGCGGCCCGGTCCCGCCGATCGACCCGCAACTGCTGGCCAAGGAGGGGTCCCTCTTCCTGACCCGCCCCAGCCTCGGCGCCTACATCGCCACCAAGGACGAGCTCGCCTGGCGCGCCTCCGACCTCTACGGCTGGCTGGCCTCCGGCCGGCTCCAGGTGCACGTCTCCCGCCGCTACCCCCTGGCGGAGGCCGCGCAGGCCCACGAGGACCTCGAGGCCCGCCGCACCACCGGCAAGCTCCTGCTCATCCCCTGACCTCCGCCTTCCGTACGGCCGCCCCCCTAGAGAGTGCCCGGACGGGATGGCGGCCGTACGTCAACATGCAGGATGCAGTTAGACAGCCCTCTGCGGGGATTCTCTTCGAGACAGGCGCTGAAGTTGTAGGCTGAGCACATGTTGAAGGAGAGGTGACCCATCATGCTCCTGCGGTTCCGGGTGGCCAACCACCGGTCGATACGCGACGAGCAGACACTGTCCTTCGTCGCGGCCCGATCGCGCGGCCTTGCCGGACAGCGAACGAACGGCACCCCGCGGACCGCACCTGTGGCGGGGATCTACGGGGCCAACGCCTCCGGCAAGTCGAACGTCCTCGACGCACTGCGATGGATGCAATGGGCCGTCGAGACGTCCCAGACGAGATGGGCACCGAGCGCAGGAATCCCCCGGCACCCGTTCCTCCTGTCGGAACAGGGCCGATCCACCGCCTCGCTGTACGAGCTGGATTTCGTTCATGACGGAATCCGATACACCTACGGATTCGAGGTCGACGACGAGGCCGTGCGCGGCGAGTGGCTCTATTCGTTCCCACATGGTCGTCCCCGCCGACTGTTCGAGCGAGCCGGGCCGGACCAGGATGCCTACGAGTTCAGTCGGATGCTCACCGGAGAGACGAGGCGCATTGCGAAACTGACACGGGGCAACGCGCTCTATCTCTCCTCCGCCGCGTCCAATAACCACTCCCTGCTGAGCGCACTCGAACTGAAGATCGTCACATGCATCCAGTTCGCCAGCCATGACGACCACGATGAGCGCCGCCGCCTTCTCGTGACCAAGCTTCTCCTCCGCGACCCTGCGGCGGCAGCGGACATCAATACACTTCTCCAGCTCGCCGATCTCGGAATCGAGAGGGCGGAGTTGGTGAAGGACAGGCTTCTCGCAGAGGCAGACGAGCGATTCAAGCGGATATATCGCACCACATCAGACGGGAGCAGTGCGCTCGACGCGGGGTCGGAACTCGAAACCCTGTCAGGCCGGATTCAGCTCCGGCGGGCGAACAGCACGACCGCCCTGTCCATCGAGGACGAAAGCGCCGGAACCCGAGTATGGCTCTCCATTATCGGACCGGTCATCGGGGCGCTCAAAAGCGGATCCGTCTTCGTGGTGGACGAGATCGATTCCAGCATGCACCCGCTGCTCAGCTCCAGCCTGATCCGAATGTTCAAGGATCCCGAGATCAACCGGCGCGGGGCTCGACTGCTTTTCGCCTCCCACGACACGACATTGCTCGGGAACCTCCTCTCGGAGGACCTTCTCTCCCGGGACGAGGTCTGGTTCACCGAGAAGGACGGCGAGGGTGCGACCTCCCTGTTCCCACTCACCGATTTTCACCCACGCCGCGACGAGAACGTAGAGCGAGGCTATCTCCAGGGACGCTACGGCGCCGTTCCCTATGTCAATCTCGAAAAAGTCCGCGAAATCTTCCACGAGAGGCACGCCGGGCCACATGAGCACACGGCGTAGCCCCCAGCGCCTAGAGCGGGTCCCCTCACGGAGAGAGCCTAGAAAACGGATCATGGTGATGTGCGAGGGCAATGTCACCGAGGTGAAATACTTCATCGGAATCAAAGACCACTTCCGTGCCCTGCCCGTGGTCATCGGAACCTGCGACATCCAGGGGTGCGGCAAGGATCCACTGAGCGTCGTCCGGGAAACCGCCAAGCGTAGAGACGCCGCCGAGGCGAAAGCCCGGCGGCAGCGAGACGCCTATCTCGCCTACGACGAGGCCTGGGCCGTGGTGGATGTCGACGAGCACGCCTCCCTGGACGCCGCGATCAGGGAAGCCTCCAGGACCGGCGTCAACCTGGCGGTCTCCGCACCCTGCTTCGAGATCTGGCTGCTCTGGCACTTCCAGGACTGCTCGGCGACGCTGTCCTCCGCGGTCGTCCAGAGCAAGGTCGGCAGGCACCTGCCCGGCTACGACAAGCACCTGCCGAAGGACTTCCCCTACGAGAGGTACGAAACAGCACGTCGCCGAGCGCAGAACACCGACCCGGCGCATGTCTCCGCGAACCGAAAGGGAGGCAACCCTTCGACCAACGTCTGGCTCACGGTCGAGGCGATCGCCGAATCAGGCCAGACGCAGCGGGAGCACCGGTGACACGCATGGCTCGCCCCCTCCGGGAGAGACACCGGGCCGCACCTGCGAGATGACCTTCGCCGCCTCGCTCGCGCGGCGGCCGTGCGTCACTCAGGCGGCTCCTGGGCACCGAGGCCGACGGGGAACGCGTCGAAGTTGACGATGACCCGCGCGGTGCCGGGGGCGTCCTCCTTCCGGTCCCGGACCTTCTCGTGGTGAGCGTCGACGACCCGTGAGATC
This sequence comes from Planomonospora algeriensis, assembly GCF_977012225.1. Lineage (NCBI taxonomy): Bacteria > Bacillati > Actinomycetota > Actinomycetes > Streptosporangiales > Streptosporangiaceae > Planomonospora > Planomonospora algeriensis. The sequence continues at coordinate 4,145 of NZ_CDRNDK010000183.1, forward strand.
TCCCGGACGAGACCGGCGAGTTCCTCCCGGGTCATGCGCATGACAGCGTGCAGGTTGACGGTGGCCTCGACCCATTCGCGGGGAGTGGTCCGCGACTCCTCCAGCCAGCGGCCGAGCTCGGCGTTCCGTTTGCGGAGCAGTTCGGCGAGCAGGAACTCCGCCGCTTGCGCCGTCTCGGGGTCGCGGCGGAACCGGTCCCCGTCGAACCCGAACCGGCGGGAGCGCCACCAGCGCTCCTTGCCCTTCCCGCGGCCGGACACCTCCTCGATGAGGCCGTGCCGCGCGAGCTGACGCAGGTGATAGCTCGTCGAGCCGCTGTTCTCCCCGGTGCGGGCGGCGAGCTGGGTCGCCGTGGCGGGGCCGTGGTGGTCCAGCAGCTCCAGCAGGCGGAGCCGTACCGGATGGGCGAGGCCCTTGAGCGCCGCTGCGTCGAGTTCGCGATCCGCGCGCCCGCCGGCGGATCCTGGTTCTGACCACGTGGACCCGGGTCACGGTCCTGACCGCCCTGGTGACGGCCGCCTGGCTGGGGACGCTCCCCCTGCCCGTACTGCTGGCCGGAGCCCTGCTGCTCGGCGCCGGAGAGGTCTTCGCCGACGCCTCGGCGCAGTCGGTGGTGCCGATGACCGTAGCGCGGGAACGGCTCGGCGACGCCAACGGCAAGCTCGTCGCCGCGCAGACCATCGGCAACAACTTTCTGGGAGGCCCCGCCGCCGGACTCCTGGCCGGGCTCGGCGCCGTCGCCGCGTTCGGGGCACCCGCCCTGCTCTACGCGGTGGCGGGGATCGCCCTGCTCGGCATGCGCGGGCGTTTCCGGGTGGAGGAGCCCTCCACCCGACCGCTCCGCCACGACATCGCGGAAGGGTTGCGCCACCTGTGGAGCCACCGGGTGCTGCGGGACCTGGCCTTTCTGTCGGGTGCGCTCAACTTCGCGAACTCGGCCTACTTCGCGGTCTTCGTCCTGTGGGTCGTCGGAGAGGAGTCCCGGGTGGGGCTCACCCCCGGCCAGTACGGCCTCCTCATGGTGGCGCTCGCCGCCGGGGCCGTGGCGGGGTCGCTACTGGCCGACCGGGTCGCGCAGAAGGCCGGTCAGGTCAGGACACTCGTCGTCGCCGACCTGGCCGGTGGCGTCCTGCTGCTCGTGCCCGCCCTCGTCCCCACCCCCGCCACCATCGGTCTCACCGCCATGCTGCTGGGCGCCGCCGGCGCCACCACCAACGTCCTGCGGGTCTCGCTGCGGCAGCGGCTCACCCCCGGTCACCTGCTCGGCCGGATCAATTCGGCCATCCGCCTGATCGGCATGGGGTCCACACCGCTGGGCGCGGCCGCGGGCGGTGCCCTCGCCACGGCGGCCGGGCTGCCGGCGGTGTTCACCGCGGCCTCGGTGCTGTGCGTCCTGGCCGTCGCCCTCACCTGCCGGAGTGTCACGACCCGCTCGGTCGCCGAGGCCGAGACCGCCGCCACGACGGCCGGGAACAGCGGCAGGAACGGAACCGGGGGCGGAGGCCGCGACCGACACACGACCGTCTGACTTTCGGCTCCCGCCTCCGCCGTTCGTCGTCCACAGAGGGGACCGGGGCCGACGTCGTCATCCACAGGGAGACGATTCCCTTGAAAGTACCTGCCCGGTGGGGGCTACTTTCGCCATCCGAGCGGAAGGAGCACGGATGGCGAAAAGACGCGGGCGTTCGTCACGGCATCGGCGGGCCGGACGGCCCGTCCTGAGCGTGGCGCTGCTCACCGACGAGCTGGACTTCGAGGCATTGCGCGCCCACGGTCCGCTTGCGCACCGCGACTACCAGGGTTATCTCGCCGCCTGCGAGCGCGACCTGAGGGCCTTGCACACCTCCGGGAAGGTGGTCGCGGAGACATTCGACCTCGTGGAGTACATCGGGTTCTGCCAGATCGCGGGGCTGAAGACCGGCGACCCCGCCAGCCGGGCGCGCTACGCCACGCTGGTGTGCGAGGAGGGCGACCCCCTCCCCTACCGGGGCGAGCCCATCGAGGAGTTCGTTGCCACGCTCGCGCGCAGGGAACGGCTCCGCCGGATGTCCTCCCGGATCGAAGGGATGCTCACCCCCGTCCCAGCGGGGACGGTCCTGGTGGCCCGGGACCGCGCGACCGACCTGTTCCTGTGGCTGCTGAGCGGCCAGGGCCCGGGCCTGCACGTCCTCACCTGCCGGGTGGCGCCCGCCGGGAGCGAACCACTGGAGGTGGTGGCCGAGGCCGAGGTCCGGTCACGCAAGACACTGCTGTATGGGGACGCGCCCCTGGTTCTCACCCGGTTGCTCGTCCTCGCGTGCGCCACCGGAGCACCCGGCAGTCTGGTCATGCGCTTCTTCACCCGGCGGACCGACTCCGCCACCGGCCTGCCGGTCAAGGTTGTCCGCGGCTGGACCATCGAGGGCGGCGAGCTCCGCCCGCTGAGCGGCGCGGAGATGCGGACCGCCGCCTGCACCGACCACCGGACCGGCGCCCCGCTCGCCCCGGAACCCGCCGTCGAGCACGCCGACGCGCCCTCCTTCCCCGGGGCCTTCTCCCAGGGATCGCGATGAGGAGGCGCGTCCGCGGGCTCTCAGGTGCGCCGCTGCGCCTGAAGGGGCTGGGCGGGCCAGTCGAGGAGGCGGGCGCCCAGCACGGCCGTCTCCAGGGTGAAGCGCTGGGTGGGATCGTCGGGCGAGAAGCCGGTGAGGCGGCGGATCCGCTCCAGCCGGTAGGTCACCGCCCGGGTGCTGACGCCGAGCCGCCGCGCGGCCGCGGCCTGGTTGCCCTGGACGGCGAAGACGGCCTCCAATGTGTCGAGCAGCGGCTCGGGCCCGCCCCGGGCCTCCAGCAGCGGGCTCAGCACGGTCGTGACCAGGTCGTCGATGGCCTCCCGGTCCCGCAGCAGCACCGGGAAGACCAGCAGGTCGGCCGCCTTGAGGACGGGTGCCCGCAGCCCGAGCCGGTCCCCCAGCTCGATCGCGTTGCCCGCCTCCCGATAGGAGGCGACCACCCCGCCGGGCCCCCGGTGCGCCCGGCCCACGCCAACGCACCAGCCGGGCTCGAAGGCCTGCCGCACGTGGTGGGTGAACTCCCCGGTCGCGGCGGAGAGACTGCCCGGTGCGACGCACACCAGCAGCCCGTCGCGGACCGCCACCAGCACGTTGTGCGACCCGAACCGGGCGACCAGCGCCTCCTCGATCCGCCTCGCCACCGGATCGCCGTCCCGCAGCCCCGGAGTCCCGGCCTCATCGGGTGTGGCCTTCTTCCCACCGGGCCCTGTTCCGTCGGACCCCACTCCACCGGGTCCTGTTCCGTCGGGTCTCACTCCACCGGACCCTGTTCCACCGGATCCCGTGCCTACCGCCCGCACGGACATGGCAGGGCGGGCGACCGCCACCACGTAGGACTCCGCGAGCCGGAGGCCGAAGTGCTCGGCGCGTTCGGCGAGCCGGTCGGCCCGCCCGTGCAGCAGATCGTCGACGAACTCCCGGCGCGCTGCCTCCTCCTGCCGGATCGCCAGCCGCTGGGCGTTCTCATAGCCCTCCATCAGCGCGGAGACCGCCCGCCTCAGCGCGGAGAGCACCGCCGGGGCGGCCCCTTTCGTCCGTCCCTGCCCGGGCGGCCCCGGCCAGACAGGGTCGGAAGCGGCCGGGTCGGAAGCGGACCCGCCGAGACCTGAGTCTCCGGGCGCGGATGATCCCGGACCGGACGGCCCGGAGACGGCCGTCTCGGCCATGGCCAGGGCGGCGTCGACCAGTTCCCGCAGCGGCAGGCCCAGCTCGGCGGCCCGCGCTCCCGCCGCCCGGTAGCCGTCGAGCACGTCCCTGCCGGGCGGCCGCCCGGTGGCGGCGGCCTCGCTCAGCATCCGAGGGTGCCCGCCGAGCAGGTCGGCGGCACCCGGGCGGCCTCGTCCATCACACCCCTATGTCACGCCGGTCGAAGGCCAGGATCGCGACGACCAGCAGCACGGCGGCGGCGCCCGCCAGCACGAGATAGTCCCCGGCGGGGAAGCCCTGGTAGAGCGGCCGGCCGTCCAGGTAGTAGTGGAACGGCGAGACCCACCGGAGCCAGGAGACCGCGTCCACGTTCTTGCCCATGGTCTCCACGATGTAGCCGCCGACCGCGACCACGCCGACGACCGCCATCGCCGGGCCCCTGCGGCCGGCGGCGGCGCCGACCGCCAGGGACAGCGCGCCGAAGAGCAGGCCGAGCAGGAAGACCCCGGTGTGCGCGGCCAGGATCCGGTCGAAGGCGACGTCCATGTCCGCGGCGACCGACAGGCCCCAGGCGAGCAGGAACGTCGCCGTCGCGACGCCGAGCAGTCCGAGGGCGAGCGCGGCGAACCGTTCGAAGACCAGCCGCCTGCGGTCGATCGGGAGCGTGACGGTCAGCTCCAGCGTGCCGGACTCCTCGGGGCGGGCGATCGCCTGGTTCCCCAGGATCGCCGCGCATACGACGAACAGCATCGGCCCGAACAGCTGGTAGACCACGCTGTGCAGATAGCCGACCCCGGTGGTGAAGTCCGCCAGTCCGCCCATCAGGTCGCGCATCGCCCCGGGGAGCTTCTTCAGGGCCGCATCGCCGTACAGGTCCTGGTTCTGGGAGATGTTGGGGTAGAACGACAGGTACAGCGCGAAGAACGCGCCGATGCCGATCGTCCAGCGGACCAGCGACCTGCGGTGGTCACGCAGGCTCTTGGACACCAGCGCGGGCATGGTGGGCCTCCTCTTCGCTGTAGTAGGTCAGGAAGATCTCTTCCAGGTCCGGTTCGGCGCTGGCCAGGTGCACCACGGTGAACCGGGCCGCCGCCTTGATCAGCGCGTCGGGACGGCCGTCGATGGTGCAGCTCAGGTTCGCGCCCTCGACTCTCAGGTCCCGCACGCCGGGGAGGTTCTCGAACTCCTCGCGGGGTACCGGGGCGTCGAAGTGGAACTCCACCCGGCGCACCGCCTTCTCCCGCAGGGCGGCGACGTCCTCGACGGCGACCAGCCTCCCCCGCCGCACGATGCCGACCCGGTCGGCGACGTCCTCCACCTCGGCGAGCACGTGCGAGGACATCAGCACGGTCCGGCCGGCCGCGCGCACCTCGCGGACCATGGCGAGGAACTCCTGCTGGACCAGCGGGTCCAGGCCGCCGGTCGGCTCGTCCAGGATCAGGAACTCCGGGTCGTGCATGAACGCCTGGATCAGCCCGACCTTCTGCTTGTTGCCCTTGGAGAGTTTTCCCATGGGCACCGAGAGGTCGGCCTCCAGCCGTTCGGCCAGCGCCGCGATCCGGTCCCGGGACACGCCGCCGCGCACCCCGGCCAGGAAGGCGAGGTACTCGCTCGCCCGCTCCCGCCCCTCCAGCGCGAGCTCTCCGGGAAGGTACCCGATCCGGCCCCGCACGGCCGGATCCCGGGGGTCCGTCCCCAGCACGCTCATCCGGCCGCGGGTGGGCCGGATGACGTCGAGGAGGAGCCGGATGGTGGTCGTCTTGCCGGCGCCGTTCGGGCCGAGGTACCCGAACACCTCTCCGGGCCGGATCTCCAGATCGAGATCTTCGAGCCCCCGGCGCTTCCCGTAGAACTTCGTCAGTCCCTCGGTCTCCACTACCGCTGTCATGCTCCCGATCGTGCCCTGCACCCGATCCACCGGACCATGACCGGTTCTTGACACTTGCGCCCGCGTTCATTGCCCGGTTCCGGAACACTCCGCCCCCGGGAGGGGACTACCAGTCCTGGGAGAGGCCCGACATTCGGCGGAGGTACTCGTCCTCGTCGATCTCACCGGCCGCGTAGCGCCGCCTGAGGATCTCCTTCGGGTCGTCGGGGGCCGGTCGGCTGCGCGCCCTGGAGGCGTGCGCCATGAGGGCGAGGCCGAGCACCACCGCGGCGATCACGGCGATGACGAGGAGCACCACCGCGAACCGGGCGATCACCGTTCACCGTCCATGCCCCTATTCTGCGAGAAATCCGGCGCTCCGTGGAGGACCCCACCGGCTTCGTGAAGGGTCCCGCCGGGGGGCAGCGGCGGCAGGCCCGCCGGGGCGCCGCCCTCCAGCAGCCGCAGGAGCGCGCCGGTGTCGGTGTTCCGCTCGATCAGGTCACCGAGGGCGTCCAGCCGCTCCTCGCGCAGCGCGGCGAAGGAGGTCCCCGGCGCGGGGGTGAAGTCGCGGCCGGAGGCGGCGGCGGCCTCGCGCAGGAACGCCCGGCGGAAGTCGTCGTTCTCCAGCGCCCCGTGCCAGGTGGTCCCCCAGACCGTCCCGGACCGGCAGCCGTCCAGGAACGGCTCCGCCCCGTCGTCGGGGGTCACCGTCCCGTGGTGGATCTCGTAGGCGGCCACCCGGTGGCCGTAGGCGCTCCCGACCGGGCGGCCCAGGGTCTTGTCCGCGGCGAACTCGACCGTCGCGGGCAGCAGCCCGAGCCCTTCGACCCGTCCGGCCCCCGATTCGACGTCGTCGCGGATGGTCCGGGCGAGCATCTGATAGCCGCCGCAGATGCCCAGCACGACCCGGCCGCGCAACGCCTCCGCCAGGCCCCTGGCCCGCAGCCAGGCCAGGTCGGAGACCGTGGCGCGGGATCCGGGCAGGACCACCAGGTCGGCGTCGTCCAGCTCCGCCGGGGAGGTCACGAAGCGCACGGCCACGCCCGGCTCGCAGGCCAGCGCGTCGACGTCGGTGAAGTTGGAGATGCGCGGCAGCCGGACCACCGCGACCCGCAGCGTCTGCCGGCCGTACGGCGTGCGCGCCGCGGCGGCGGGCCGGTTGTCCAGCGCCAGGGAGTCCTCGACGTCGAGCCAGAGGCCGTCCAGCCACGGCAGCACGCCGTACACCTCGCGGCCGGTCAGGTTCCTGAGCATGTCCAGCCCCGGTTCGAGGAGCTCGCGCGCGCCCCGGAACTTGTTGATCACGAATCCGGCGATCAGCGCCTGGTCTGCGGGTTCCAGCAGCCCCACCGTGCCGTAGAGCGAGGCGAACACCCCGCCCCGGTCGATGTCGCCGACCACGATGACCGGCAGGTCCGCGGCGCGGGCCAGGCCCATGTTCGCGATGTCGCCCCGGCGCAGGTTGATCTCCGCCGGGCTGCCCGCCCCCTCGCAGACCACCACGTCGTAGCGCTCCCGCAGCCGCCGCAGCGCCTCGACGGCCGTCTCCCGCAGGTGGTCCTTGACCTGCCAGTACTCCATCGCGTCGACGTCGGCGAGCGGCCTGCCCATGACCACGACCTGGCTGCGCCGGTCGCTGCCCGGCTTGAGCAGGATCGGGTTCATGTCGGCGCTCGGCTCCAGCCCGCACGCGGCGGCCTGCATCGCCTGCGCCCGGCCGATCTCCGCGCCGTCGGCGGTGACGAAGGAGTTGAGCGACATGTTCTGCGCCTTGTACGGCGCGACCTTCACCCCCTGCCGCGCCAGCCACCGGCAGATCCCTGCGGTGACGACGCTCTTGCCCGCGTCGGAGGTCGTCCCGGCGACCAGCAGCGCGCCTCTCATCCCCGTGCCCGCCCTCTCTCCCCGCCGGTCGCCGCCCGTCGGCGCCGGCTCCGCCGTACCCTCCCGGCGGGACGAGCCCACCGGCGCC
>NZ_CDRNDK010000184.1:0-11677 GCF_977012225.1 Planomonospora algeriensis
GGCGGTCCGGCGCCGGGCCGGTGGTGGCCGGGCGAGCCGCGTAGGCCGCGTAGACCGCCGCCACCTGGGCGGACGTCAGCGCCCGGCCCGACATGACGACCTCGTCCAGTGCGCCCTCGAAGGGGCCCATCGAGCCCGTGGGCAGGTCGATCACCTCGGGCACCCGTCCCGTCCGGCGGCCGTTCACGTACAGGGTGGTGCCACGGGACTCGGCCACCAGGACGAGGTGGGTCCAGCGGTTCAGCGGGAGGCGGCGACCGAAGGAGAACTCCCTGGCGCCCGAGACGGCGACCTCGCCGCCGTCGACGACGATCGCCCGGTCGAGGCGGCCGAGCAGGACGCCGCGCGCCCGGTCCTCGCTCCGCACCCACAGGGAGACCGTCCACGGCGGGCTCTTCGACGCGGCGCCGAACACGAACCGCCGGCCCTCGCCGAACCGGGCCGCACCGCCGATCCGGCCGGGCACCGGGAACAGCGGCGCGCCGTCCACCACCGTCTCCTCCGGGCCCGGTCCCTCCTCCGGGCCCGGTCCTTCTCCCCTGCCCGGATCCTCTCCCGCGCCCGTTTCCCCCGTCGCGTCCCGCTTCCCGGGGTCCCGCCCTCCCCCGTTCTGCGCCCGCGTGATCCGCTCCTCCGCGGCCACGGCGGCGGTCGCGTGCGCGCCGCCCGTCTCGTCGGCCGCCGTGACCAGCAGTCCGTCGCGCCACGCGGCCGGGACGTGGGTGTCACCCTCCGGAACGTGGGGCGCGTCGAAGGTGTAGCGGTGCTCCGCCCGGACGACCGGCTCCTCCGGGGAGAGGCCCGGAGCGTCACCCACCGCGCGCAGTCTGTCCGTGAACCCCTCCGCGGGCGAGAGGCGGTTCCACGCCCGCTCGGCGAACTCCGCCCTGAGGCCCGCCAGGACCGCTTCGGCGGCCCCCGGGTCGCCGAAGACCGCGGTATCGGCGATCAGGGCCCGGCCGAAGCCCTCGGCCTCGGGAGTCCACGCCAGGAGGTCTCCGGCGTGCGAGCCCGCGGCGGGGAAGGCGTCGATGACGTCGTGCCGGCCGTTCCGCACGATCGCCCCGGTCTCCGACGAGCCCTCGTTGAGGATCACCGGCCTGCCGTCCAGCGCCGGGAGGCGGTCGCGGACCCGCAGGACCGGCCTCCGGCCCGGGGTCTCGACGTGCCCGGCCAGCTCGGCCGCTCCCTCCAGCCACTCCGGCTCGTCACAGGCGTCGATCCGGCCGAGGCCGATGAGCGGCGCGTCGAACCATCCCGTGAAGGCGTCGAGCACGGCGGTGAGCCGCCGCCTCACCTCGGGATCCGCCAGGTCGGGCACGTGCTCGGCGGCACAGCGCCGGGACGGGGTGAGCGCCGCCGTGTCCCCCAGCACGTCGATCTCCGGCACCACGGTGACGTGGTGACGGCGGCCCGTGGCCCGGACCGCCTCGATGTCGGAGCGGGTGTACCTCAGCCCGGGGACCGCCTCGGCGAAGGCGGGGTCGTGCAGCCGGAGCGCGGCGTCCCCGGAGAGCCGCAGGTAGAGCGTGTTCAGCTTCAGCCAGGACATCCGGCGGACGAGGTCCTCGAGCCGCGCGACGGGCCAGAACCCGCCCTGCACGTCGAGGACGACCATGCGGCTGCCCGCTTCGGGCCGGTCCTCGAGCCTGCCGTACGGCGCCTCGCCTCCGGCCCTGAGGAGCTGGAGCAGCGTGCGTCCGCCGTAGAAGAGCCCGGCCGGTGTGGACGCGGCGATCTCGACGTGTGCGCCGACCTCCATGCGGTAGCCCTCCGGAGCCCCGGCGCTCTCCAGTCCTTCGGCGCCTCCCGCTCCGCCGGCGTGCTGCGGACCCTCGGCGCTCCCCGGGCTCTCGGTGTTCTGCGGGCTCTCGGCGGTCCCTCGGTCCCCGGGGCCCTGCGGACCTTCGACGGCTTCCGGGCCCTCAGGGCTCTGCCGGCCTCCGGCGGCTCCTTGGTCACCGGGTCGGTCGCCGGGGCCGTCCAGCCCGGTCAGGACCACGTCACCGGCCGCCGGTTCCGGAGCCCCGCCGACGACCACGGGCACGGGCAGACCCGTCACCTCGCGCAGGTCCGCGGCGAGCCGTTCGGCCTCCTCCTTCGACTCCTCCCCCGCCAGGACACGGGAGTCCCGGACCGGTCGGAACGACCCCTCACCGCCCGTCCACCCCGTCGGCGCGGGCACCACGGGCGGCAGGGAGGCATCCCAGGTCCCGGCCCCGGCCGGCACCGCCGCCGTGGCGACGACGAGGACGACCACGAGAGCAGCCGTTAAAGATCGCACCAAATATCCACACACGGGGCGTAATAATATTTATGTCCGCTTTGCCCGGACAGCCAGGACGGCCGGAGACCGGGACACGAAAGGGACACGAAAAAAGAGGCCGCCGATATGTGCTCGGGGGTACACACATCGACGACCTCTACCGTTGAATCGGGCCCACCCCCAGGGGCGTTACAGGATTCACCAAGATATTTTCCACCGCCATCAAAAGATCTTGCCCGTGTTCCAAAGTTGGAGCTCCAAATTGCCGTCATTACCCTGAGTTGTCCGGTGAATACGGCAGGATGGACCGTCGCCTCACCCCTCAGGGATGGACACGTGGCAAGTTCCGATCCTGTCTACCTGCGCGTCGTCGCCGACATCCGCCGCCAGATCGTCGACGGCTCACTGCCCCCCGGCGCCCCGATCCCCTCCCGGGCCCAGCTGACCCGGAAGTACAACGTCGGGGAGACCGCCGCCCGCCACGCGCTGCGCGTGCTCGCCGCCGAAGGCCTCATCCTCGGCCGCGTCGGCTCCGGCCACTACGTCCGCGCCAGACCGGCGCTCACCCCCCTGCACCGCTGGCGTTTCCCGGACCACGTCGCCCCCTCCGGCGCCGACCTGCAGTCGCAGGGCTCCCGCGTCACCTGGGACTGGCGCACCGAGCAGGTCGAGGCCACCGCCGACCTCGCCCACCGCCTCCAGCTGACCGAATCGGCCCCGCTCACCCGCACCCGCTACGTTTTCCGCGGCGACGGCAGGCCCGTCCAGCTCGCCGTCTCCTACGAACCCGCCGAGTTCACCGAGACGACCTCCGAGGACGCCCCGCGCGGCCTGATCGCCCGGCTGTCCTCCTCCGGCGTGAAGGTCACCGAGATCGTCGAGCAGGTCTCCTCCCGCGTCCCCGAACCCGCCGAGATCGACGCCCTGGAGCTGCCCGCCGGCGTGCACGTCCTGCACGTCGAGCGCACCCACTGGGCCGGTGATCGCCCGGTCGAGACCAGCGACATCGTCATCCCCGGCGACCGCTTCCGCCTGGTCTACTCCCACTCGCTCCACCCGTAGGCGGGTCCCGCCGGTCGCGTTATAGGTCAGTTGACCTATATTGAAGCCATGAATGATGATCTCCGGTTCGATCCCGACGGCCCCGTGCTGCTGGTGGGCGGGTACGGCGTCGTCGGCGCCGAGCTGGCCAGGCTCGCCGCGCCGTCCTGGCCCCTGCTGTTGACCGGCCGCACCCCGGCCAGAGGCACGTCCCTGGCGGAGGAGACCGGTGCCACGGTCCGCCGCTGGAACCTGTCCGATCCCGCCCCGTTCTCCGCGGCGGTGCGCGCCGTGGTCGGCGTGGTGAACGACCCCGACGACCGGGTGCTGCGCGCCGCCGTACGGGCCGGGGTCCCCTACGCCGACGTCACCCGGTGGACCGCCCGCCTGCAGCGGGCGGCGACCGTGGCCGCGACGCTGCGCCCGGCCGCGCCCGTGCTGCTCTCCTCCAGCTGGATGGGGGGCGTGGGTGCCCTGGTGGCCGCGACGCTGGCCACCCGGATCGGCGGAGCCGACACGGTCGAGATCGCGGTGCGCTGGGATCTGAAGGACCGGGCGGGCGCGGACTCCGTGGAGTTCATGGACCGGCTCGGTCTGGAGTACGAGATCGTGGAGGCCGGCCGGCGACGCCTGGTCATGCCGCTCACCGACGCCCGCACCGTCATGGTCGGTTCCTCGCGCACCCGGGTGGCGCGGATCGACACGCCGGAGCAGTTCACCCTGCCGATCACCCTCGGGGTGAGCACGGCGGCCACCCGGATCGGTTTCAGCTCCCCCGCCCTGACCTCGGCGCTGCTGGCCGTCAAGCGGTCCGGGTTCTTCCGGTGGGGGCGCGGCGAGCGCTGGACGCCGCTCCGCCGCTCCCTGCTCTACTCCGCCGGTGAGGGCGGCGAGGCCCGGCTCCGGATCGACGTCACCGGCCCGGCCGGGACCCGTACGGCGACCGTCACCGATCCCCGCGGGCAGGCGCACCTGACCGCGGTCGGGGCGCTGATGGCGCTGCGCAGGATCCTGGGCGCCGACGGCGCCGCCCCGCCGGAGGGCGTGGTGTTCCCGGAGGCGACCCCGCGCCCTCTGGACGTGCCCGGTTTCCTGGAGTCCGCAGGGGTCGCCGTCGCCGAGGAGGCCGGTCCCGCGGTACGGCGGGCGGCATGACGCCCCCCACGGGCCGTCCGGCGGAACCCGAGCCCCCGGCCGGAACGGAACACCGGGCCGGAACGGACCATCCGGCCGGAGTGGACCGCGGGGCTCCGTCCGCACCGGCCCCGAGACCGGACCGCCCGTCACGGCCGACCGCCAAGGGGAGCAGCCGCCGGGAGGAACTGCTCGACGTCACCGAGCGCGTCCTGGTGGAGCGCGGGAACGCGGAGCTGTCCCTGCGCACGGTCGCCGCCGAGGCGGGGGTGCGCCTGGGGCATCTCCAGCACTACTTCCGCACCCGGGCCGACCTGGTCCAGGCCGTGCTGGCCCGCGTGCTGGACCGCTCCCTGAAGGAGGTGGCCGACGTCACGGGCTCGGCGGGCGGGGCCGTGGAACCGGTGGTGCGGAGCCTCCTGGCGCAGCAGGAGGACGCCCGGCTCGTCCGCCTGTTCACCGAGATCTGGGCGCTGGCCGCCCACGACGAGTCCGTCGCCGCCGAGGTCCGGGCCTTCTACCGGGAGTACACCGGGCACGTGGCCGAGTTCGTCCGCAGCCGGGATCCCGGGCTCCCGCCGCACCTGTGCCGGGCGCGGGCCGAGACGTTCGTCATGCTCATCGAGGGGGCCTCGCTCTTCCGCTCGGGCGTCGCCGCAGAGGCCTCGGCCGCGACGGACGCCGAGCTGACCGGGCTCGCCGCCGCCCTGCTCGGCGGGGACCTCCCGGCCGGCCCCTGATCGGGAAGAGCACCTGATCGCGGAGCCTCCGGGAGGCACGGCCGCAGGCTCCGCGATCAGGACGAATGTCGGTGCCGCCTGGTACAACCGACCCGGGTTCCCGAGCCGGAGGTGCCGATTGCGCGTCAAGGACATGCCCCCGACCGACCAGCCGCGCGAGCGGCTCCTCTCCCTCGGCGCCACCGCCCTGGCCGACCGGGAGCTCCTCGCGCTGCTGCTCGGCTCGGGCGGCCGGGGCACCAACGCGGTCGAGCTGGCCTCCGAGCTGATCGCCCACTGCGGCGACCTGCGCGGCCTCGGCCGCTCCGACGCGCACCGGCTGATGACCGTCAGCGGCATCGGCCCGGCCAAGGCCGCCCGGATCATCGCCGCCTTCCACCTCGTACGGCAGGCGCAGGCGGAGCCGGAGCGCCGCCGCGTCACCGGCTCGGCCGACCTGGCCGCCGTCGCCTCCCCGCTCCTGCGGCACCTCGGCCACGAGCGGGTGGTCGCCGTGGTCTGCGACTCCGCCGGCTCGGTCACCCGCAGGGCGATCGTCAGCGAGGGCGGCGCCGACCACGCCCCGGCGCCCGTCCGCGAGATCATCACGCTCGTCCTCACCTCCGGCGGCTCCTCCTTCGGCCTCGCCCACAACCATCCCGGCGGCTCCCTCGACCCCAGCCCCGCCGACCTCGACGTCACCGCCCGCCTCCGCGAGGCCGCCGAGACCGTCGGCCTGCGCTTCCTCGACCACGTGATCGTCACCGACACGGCCTGGCGCCGCATCGCCGGGTGACCCCGACATCCGCCGACCATGCCGCCGAACCGCGCTGCCGACCGGATCGCCCCGGCCGACCCCGACCGATGTGTTTCCCAGCCGGAATCGGCCGGTGTGCTTCCCGGCCGCCGCCGCACCCGGAACACGACGGCGGCCGGAAATCCATGGCGGTGGCCCGGCTCCCCTCCAGGGCCGGGCCACCGGACCCGCCGGGCCGGTGCTCCACCGACGGGCGCACAGGGCCTGTCACCGAGCCCCCCGCCTTCACGCGGCGGAGACTCATGACAGGTCTGAGCCCGGCAGCAGGTGGGATGTGAGGGACTGCTGCCGGGGGTTCTCGATCGGTGGTCCCGCGTCCCCCTCAAGGTCGCGGGACCACCGCCCGGCCCTTCCGGTGACCCCTAACACACGGAAGGACCGGGAGCTCTCTGATGCCGGCGGTGCCCTCGGCACCGCGGGACGCGCCTACCGGCCGATCGACGTGGACCTCTCACCGACCGCCTCCAGCGCGGAAGCCCCGGTGGTCTTCAGACCGGGGTCCTCGGCCCGGCCCGTCAACGCGGTCGGCCCGGCCGATCGGCCGGACCTCGGTGCGGACGGCTCGGCCGAACCCGTCAGCGGGCGCTTCCCATCAACAGCAGGAACCACAGTTCCTCCGCCTCCTTCACCCGAACCCACGGCGACTCGTGCACCGCCACCGCGTCTCCCAGCCGGTGCGTGCGCCGTACGAACATCAGCCCGCCCGCCTGGCAGAGCTCGTAGAACGTCGCCTTGCAGCAGCACGTGTGCTCCTTCACCCGGATCCGATCGGCCCGCGGCACCTCCGGCCGCCAGTCGATCCGCTGATGCCTCTGCTGCAACGCCCCCACATGACGACCGTGAAGCTCCTCTCCCAGCACCACGACCCCTGCCGTTCTCCCGCCCTCCACATGCCAACCATAGGCTACTCCGACCCTACTGGTCTAGTACACCTATCCAATAGTCTGCTAGATATACCATTTATTCCCCCATGTGCCTTTTGGTCTATCATTCGGACATGCTTGACCGTGAAGGGCCGGTTCCGGTCTACAAACAGATCGCCGAGGAGATTCGCGGGCGCATCCTGGCCGGTGATCTCGGTCCCGGCGAGCCGGTGCCGAGCGAGGCCGAACTCGAGGTCGAATACGACATCGCCCGCACGACGGCGCGCCGAGTGGCGAGGGAGCTCCGCGAGCAGGGACTCGTCTATACGGTCCAGGGAGAGGGCACCTTCGTCGGCGAGCCGGGCACGCCCCGCCCCGAGGACCGCATTCCGGTCTACCAGCGGATCGCGGCGGAGGTCCGGGAGCGCATCGTGCGCGGCGAACTGGTCCCGAACCGGCGGATTCCCGGAGAGAAAGAGCTGATCAAGCAGTACGGCGTCGCCAAGGCCACCGTGCGCCAGGCCATGGCGTTCCTCCGCGATCAGGGATGGGTCTTCACCGTGCCCTATCGAGGGACCTACGTCTCACCGCGCGAGGACTGGCCCATACGCGATGAATCCACACAAACCACTACTCTCTAGTTCACCGACGTATCTCCTGGTCGAGTGAACCAGTGTTTTTACCTGCCCCGGTATCTACAATGACCGCATGCTGGACCACGAAGGCGATACCCACCTCTACCTGCAGGTAGCCGCGATCATCCGGCGGCGCATCTCCGACGGGGTGATTCGCCCCGGCTCTTCCGTACCCAGCGAGGCGGAACTCCAGAACGAGTTCGGCATCGCCCGCACCACCGCCCGGAGGGCCGTTCGGATACTCCGCGACGAGGGCCTCGTCTACGTGGTCCAGGGTGAGGGGACGTTCGCTGGTCCGGCCAGCCGCCCTCGGCACACGGACCGCTCGGCTCCTCTCTACCGGGAGATCGCCGATGACCTGGTCGGTCGTATCACGCGCGGCGACCTCAAGCCCCGCCGCGCCATCCCGAGTGAAACAGTGCTGGTTCAGCGGCACGGCGTGGCCAGGGAGACGGTACGGCATGCCGTCAGACTGCTGAGGGAGCAGGGCTGGGTCTACACCGTCCCGCAGCGCGGCACCTACGTGAACCAGCCCGATAAGTGGCCGCAGGACAGGCTCCACGCCGGGGATCGCTGATCCGATGCTCGTCTACGCCGCTCCCTCCGCCCTGGCCTGTGCGTATCTCCTCGATGATCCCGGGTATCTCCGGACTCGGGGCCTGCTGCAGAACCCCGAGCGCCTTCTTGTCACGGCCACCTCAACCATCGTGGAGGTGACCGCCCTACTCGTCCGTGCTTCCCGTGCGGATCGGCTACTGGAACTGGACTCGGCTCTCGCCGTTCTCGCGTCCGATCTGGGTGAGGATGGCCCGGTCACCCTGGTCGCCGCACCCCGCGACACCGTGGAGCGCAGAGCCGCCCAGATCGTGTACGCCCACGGGCTGAGGGCCCTCGACGCGATCCATCTCGCGACCGCCGAGCTGGCCGCCGTCCCGCTTCTGGAGGGTCCGGGAGACAAGCTCGGTTTCGCCAGCCGTGACACCGCCCAGTCCGAGGCGGCCGCGGCACTCGGCTTCATCCCCGTGTGACGATGCCCTGCCCCGTGCGGCGGTGACTCACCCTCGCCCACGTGAACACCGCGTGCCGGGTCATGATCGCCCGTGGACGTTGACCTTGCCGTAGCGTCAACGTCTCTAATGGGCGCATGCGAATCGGAGAGCTGGCCGCCCTGGCGGGCGTCTCGACCAGAACCGTGCGCCACTACCACCGGCTGGGCCTGCTGCCCGAGCCGGAACGGCGCGCCAACGGCTACCGCGTGTACGGCCTGCGCGCCGCGGTCACGCTGGCCAGGATCAGGCGCCTGACCGAGCTGGGCCTCAGCCTGACCGAGGTCGGCGACGCACTCGCCGACGACCGGGGCCGCGAGCTGCGGGAGGTCCTCACCGAACTGGACGCCGACCTGGCCTGTCAGGAGCAGGAGATCCGGCGCAGACGCGCCCGCCTGGCCGACCTGCTCGCCCGGGACACGCTCCATCCCGACGACCCGGTCTCCCCGGAGATGGCCGCGCTGCTGGGCCGCCTGCCGCAGGCGGAGACGGGCATGCTGGCCAGGGAACGCGAACTGCTGGCCCTGCTGGACAGCACCGCCGAGCCGGACGTGCGCCGGCTGCTGCTGGAGACGGCCTCCGACCCCGACCGCATGAGCCGGGTGGAGGACCTGTACCGGGAGTTGGACGCGCTGGCAGGCGCCGACCTCGGTGATCCCCGCGTCCCCGGCCTGGCCGAGCGGCTGGCCGACGCCGTACCGCCGGAGATGCTCGGTTCCGGGCTGCTGGATCCGGTCCTGCGGCCTGCGGACGCCGACGGGGGGACCGGGGAGCAGGAGGCGTTCGCGCGGGCGTTCTTCGCCGACCTGCCGTCCGCTCAGGCCGAGGTGATCCACCGGGCCATGGTCCTGCTCGCGGACAGGAGCACCGCGTGATCTCCCGGCGGACGCGGCGGACCGCACCGACCTCCGTACGGAGGCTGATCGGCTACCAGGGGCGGACGATCACGAGTCTGCTGCTGTGGCCGACCGGCCGGAGACACGGCGTGCGCGAGGGCGACCGCGCGTTCGGCTACCTGCGCGGCGAGGTCCCGGTGATGCTGGCGATGCTCTTCGTCCTCGTCCTCGAGGGCGCGGCCATGGCGTTCCTGATCCCCTGGCCCGTCGTGCACCTGATCATGCTGGTCCTGCATGTCTGCCTGGTCGTGCAGGTACTGGGCTCCGTGGCGGCCGGGATCACCCGCCCGCACGTGGTCTCGGCCGGGGAACTGCGCGTCCGGTACGGCGCCGCCTTCGGCCTGCGGATCCCGCTCCGCCTGGTCACCGGCGTCCGGCTGGAGCGGCGCATCCACGACGGCGGCACCGTCCGGCTGGACGGAGAGCGGCTGGAGGTGGTCGTCTCGGCGCGGACGTCGATCACCGTCGAACTGGCCGAGCCCGTTGCCGTCACCCTCCCGCTGGGCCGTACCGGCACGGCCTCGCTCGTCCGCCTGCACGCCGACGACCCGGAGGGGTTCGTCCGCGCACTGTCGACCCGGCTGCGGACCGCGGGAACCGGCGATGAGCCCGTCGCGCGACACCGGGCACGATGACGCCTCCGAAGGACGCATCCTCCGGAGGCCGCCGCCGGGAGGGACGTGCGCCTCTCAGGCGTGGGCCCGCCGGGGCAGTCAGGAGGAGCGTGCGCCTCTCAGGCGCGGGCGCGCTGGGTCAGCGCGACGCATGCCAGTACGGCCAGCGCCGCCCCCACCGTCGCCGCCCCCACCTCCTCGCCGAGCAGGAGCCAGGCCCACACCAGCGTCAGCAGCGGCTGGACGAGCTGGGTCTGCCCGGCGCGGGCGATGCCTCCCCGGGCCAGGCCCGCGTACCAGGGGATGAAGCCGAGGAACATCGCGACCAGCCCGGCGTAGGCGAACCCGGCCAGCGGGAGGGCCCCCGGCCGGACCTCGGTGGTCAGCGCCAGGACGGCGGTCGCGGGGATGGTGAGCGGCGCGGCGACCACCAGGGCGCGGGAGATCACCTGCCAGCCGGGGGTCTCGCGGGTCAGCCGCGCGCCCTCGGTGTAGCCGGCGGCGGCCGCCAGCAGCGCCCCGACCAGGAGCAGGTCGGCCCCGCTGACACGGCCGCCGCCCCGGCTGAGGCTGAATACCGTGATCGAGACCGCTCCCAGGCCGCAGGCGAGCCAGAACAGCGGCCGGGGCCGCTCTCCGGCCCGCAGGACGGCGCAGGCGGCCGTGGCGGCGGGCAGCAGCCCGATGACCACGGCGGCGTGCCCCGCGCTCGTCCCGGCGTCGAGCGCGAGCCCGCTGAGGAGCGGGAAGCCGAAGACCACGCCGGCCACGATGACGAAGTAGGACCTCAGCTGGGAGCGGGGAGGCAGCAGCGGCGCCCGAGCCGCCAGGAGGAACGCCAGCGCCGCCACGGCCCCGACCACGGCCCGGCCGATCGCCACCAGGTAGGGGTCGAAGCCCTCCATCGCGAACACCGTCGCGGGGAACGAGCCGGAGAACGCGAGCACCCCGAGCCCGGCCAGCAGCGTCCCCTGCCAGGCTCCTCCCGGCGCGCTCGACGCACGCGGAGCGGAAGGGCTCCGGCCGGGGGATCCCGGGGCGGAGGACTCCGGGAGGAAGCCCGGCGGAGGGGAGGAGGGCGGCACTGGGAGGCCGGAAAGGCTGGAGAGGCCGGAGGATCCCGAGACCGCAGGATCGGCGGACCCGCTCCGGGCGATGGGGCCGACCGCATCCGCTATCCGCCCCGAGACGATAGCGCTACTCTGATCCTTCATGAATGACGATAGCAGTATCGTCCGTTTGGCCGCCATCCTCCGCGAGGAGACGGAACGGCTCCGGCCGGGGGACAGGCTGCCGTCGAGCCGGGAGCTGATGCGCCGCCACGGTGTCAGTCCGGTGACCGTCTCGCGGGCGCTCGGCCGGCTGGCGGCCGAGGGACGGGTGGTGACCCGGCCGGGCAGCGGCACCTACGTCGCTCCCCGGTCCGTCCGCGCCAGGAGCGAGCCCGCCGACCTCTCCTGGCAGACGGTCGCCCTGGGCGACCGGGTGGTGGACGACACCCGGGTGGTCGGCCTGCTCACGCCCCCGCCCGAGGGGACCGTCCCGATGACCGGCGGCTACCTCAATCCCGTGCTCTGCCCGTCCAGGGCGCTCGGCACCGCCGCCGCCCGCGCCTGCGCCGCCCGCACGCCTCGGGCGGTCCCGCC
>NZ_CDRNDK010000185.1:0-11644 GCF_977012225.1 Planomonospora algeriensis
GACCCTCACCTCCAAGGGAACCCAGATGAGGACAATCCCTCACAAAACTCCCTCTCAAAAGCAACCAGTCCCTTATTGCCCTGCTTGAGCAGTTCGGGGAACGGCCGGAGATTGCCTTCCTCATCGGTGATGGCCACGCCCGGCGGACAGGCTGCCTGATACTCGGCGGGCGTTACCTTCGGCACGAAGCCACCGGCCATAAGTGTCTGCGCGAGGGTGTGCTGACGGCCGAGCGCGGTGTGCCACTCGGTCTTGTCCAGCTTGTCCACCCGCTTCTCGGCCTCTGGCCCGAAAGCGTCTATACCGGAGAATCCAGTGCTCAGCGCCAGCCAGGCCACCTGACCCGTCATGGTCGGCACGCCCAGGCCGGTTACTCCCAACGTCGTACCGACGGTGAAGTTCAGAAGCTTCTTGCTCTGCTCATCGGCCACGTCCAGGCTGCCCCGGAGCTTCTCGGCGGCGGCCAGCTCGAAGCCCCGGACGTTGCCCAGCGCCCGGAGCACCGGCTCCAGTGACTCGATGTCCCCGCTCTTTTTGACCTTCGCCAGTTCAGCGGCGATCAGCCCCTGCGAGAACCGGCCCATCGCCTCCTCGAACGGTTTGAGGTTCTCGTCCGTGTCGGCGAAGGTCTTCAAGAACTTGTAGGTGTCCTGCGGGTTCAGGGTGAAGGCCGACTTCAGGCCCAGGGACGAGGTGGTCGGCTTGAGGGCGCTGGGGTCGGTCATGTTGCCGTCGCCGATGTTCGCGCCCTCGGTGATCTCCGTGGTATACGCCCCGGCCAGCTCCGACAGGTGCACCCGGGCCGCCTCCGGCACCTTGAGGTCGCCGAACGTCGTCATCACCGTGAAGGCGAACGCCGCCGCCTCCCGGCTGTGCGCGCCATCCTTCTCGTCGTACGCCCCGGCCGCGGCGGCCAGCATCCGCCCGAAGGCGTCGCCCCTGGCGTCCTCCGAAGGGCCGTTGAGCACCTGGCCGTTGAACGCCTTGAGATGCTCCCTCAGCTTCTTCTGGTCCTTCGTGTACGGCCCGGCCGCCTTCTCGATCACCAGCCGGGCCGCCGCCGGGTTGTTGCCCAGCGCGTACATCAATCCCGTGGAGACCTTGCGCGGGTTCGCCAGCCCTCCCCAGGCCGCCGCCACCCCCGCCAGCCACTCGGTCGGGAACTCCCCCGCGCTCAGCAGCAGGTCGGCGCCGGCCCGTTCCTCGCCCGGCTGCGCACGCCGTACCGCGTCCCTGATCTTCGCGAACCCCGGGACGTGCGCCCCGCCCGTGACCGCGCCGCCGAACGCCTGGCTCAGCGTGCGCAGCGCCGGCTCGTCGGGATCGGGCGGGCTGAGCGGCGCCCGGAACGTCTTGGTGTGCAGGCCCTCCCGCAGCAGCAGCGGGAGCTTCAGCGTCCCCTCCGTGCCGAGCGCGGCGAAGAAGGCCGCGGTGAAGTCGGCGTCGTTCTTGTTCTTCTCCAGTTCCGCGACGACCTGGGCGTACCGGTCGGAGTCCGCGTGGTGGTCCCAGAAGCCGACCGGCCCGATGTCCGCGAGGCGCTTGCCCAAGGCCGTGCCCTGCTCGCGGGAGTCCGCCGGGGAGCGGTAGGCGCCCTCGTCGAAGGCGACCAGCGCGGGACGGGGCCCCCAGGTCGGCAGCGCGTTGGTCGCGCGGGCGATCTCCTGGCGCCGCCGCAGCCCCGGCAACTCGCCGTCGATCCAGTCCGTGATCTCCCTCATCGGCCGCAGCCCATCCGTCGGCACCCCGGCCGCCGCGAGCAGCTGCCGGATCCGCTCCGACTGCTCACCGATCACGTCCCGGACCCGCTCCAGCGCGGAGACGAACTCCAGCATCGGACCCGGATCGATCCCCGCGAACTCCGCCGACCCGGGCCCCGTCCCCGAGTCCCCAGATGCTCCCGGTGTCCCGGATCCCCCAGACGGCGTCTCTCCCGGTGACGTCGGTTCCATGATCCCCCTGACCGCATTCCCGATTTGCTTTCCCGGAGCGCCGAACGACGACCAAAGAAGCTTAAAGTGGTGGTAAGGTCACGCATCGTGTCTGTAGATGTCGGCCGAAATCAGCTTCGCACCAGCTTCACATCCCAGAAAGAGGCCGTCCAGGCCATGGAAGAGGGATCGCCGGCGGCGCTGCTTCTCTTCTACGGCGTGGAGTGCGGCCTGAAGGCGGCTCTCCTCGATCGTCACGGGCTGAGATCCACCGCTCAGTTGCCGCCGCAGTTCAGGAACCACGACCTGCACCGCCTCGCCAAAGAACTACGGCTCGCCCCGCAGCTCTGCAGCCGGATGCGGCCCTGCACGAGCCACAGGCAGGAGAAGGAGCAGGTGGCCTTCGCAGACCTCCACCAGGCGTGGAGGTACGGTCACACCCTCAAAAAGGATCACGAGGAACAAGCTCTTGCCGTGTTGCGTGAGCTGCTGGCCTGGTGTCAGCGAGAATTGAGGGCATGATCATGCCGGATCAGGAGCTCAAGGTTCCCGAGCACATCTACACCTGGGTCGATGTGGACGCGCACCTGGCGGCCCTCGCAGAGAACAACCGGTGGCCGAGCTGGCTGCAGGAGTGCGACGCCTTCTGGGACGGCCTCGAGATGACGATCGCTCCCCAAGCCTCACCTCAGGAGGCCGTGGCCTGGCTGGGGGAGGTCTTCGGGGTGGGTTCCACGACGCTCCACGAAGGGGAGACCGTTCTCAAGCTGGACGATGTCCCCGGGCGCCCTTCCGCCAGGCTGCTGCCGATCTCGGTACGGCGAAGGGAACCCGAGACGCCCCGGCGTGAGCCGCGCTGGCGGGAGCGCCGCATCGTCCGCGGTCTCGGCGAGCCGCTCCCCTGTCCGGAGCTCCCGTTCTCGGGCGGTGTGCGGATCGCCGCCCTGCACTCCTTCAAGGGCGGTGTGGGACGCACCCTTCACGGAGTGGCACTCGCCGACGCCGTCGCCCAGCGCGGCGAACGGGTGCTCCTGGTCGATGCCGATCTGGAGGCGCCGGGCATCACCTGGATGTTCAGCGCCCAGAGCAGGCGTGTCGACTTCGGCTATGAGGACTTCCTCGCGCTGCTCCATTCCTCCGACGACGGCCGCCCCGACGACGCGGTGCGGTTGGGAGCGGCCTACCTGCCGAATCAGATGATCGGCGATGTGATCGTCATGCCGACCCGGCGCTCACTCCTGGACATCGCCCCGCCCCGGCTCGAGCCCATCGACCTGCTGACCCCGGACCGGTCGATCTACTACCTGACCGAGTCCCTCGCCGAGCTCGCCTACCGGCTCGGCGCGCGGACGGTCCTGATCGACCTGCGGGCGGGCAGCAGCGAACTCGCCGCCCCCATCCTGCTCGACCCCCGCGTCCAGCGGGTCTTCGTCACCACCGTCAGCGACCAGTCGCTGTACGGCACGCTCCGGACCATTCAGGAACTCGGCCGCCGCGCGCCGAGCCGTACCGATGATCCGGCGAGCGTGGCCGTGATCACCCAGTTCCGGGAGGACGGGCACCGGGAACTGGCCGTCTCCGCCGCGACCCGGCTCCGCGATGCGATCTCCGGGACCCTTGAGCCGAACCCCCAGGAGGGCGAGGACCGCACCGTCGACCGTGACGTCACGCTGGAACCGATCTTCAGCGTGTTCCAGGACCGACTGCTGGCGCTGCCCGGCTCCTGGGACGCGGTGGTGGACCTGGTACGGCGTCAGCGCCTCGCAGAGCCACTGGCTCCACTCGTCGAGGGGCTCACTGTCCCGGAGGAGCAGGCGCTCACCGAACAGGGGTCGGCCGCGGAGCCGCTCCGCATCGCAGTGGACGGCAGCGATGTGATCCGCCTCCGCGGAGTCCTGAGCGAGTTCGCCGGACGGCTGGCGTACGCCGAGACCGCGGACGACACGGACTTCCTGCCGACGGAGTCGCTCCGGAACATGCTCGTCTTCCACCGGACCGAACCGCCTCTGTGCGTGGTCACCGGGGCCAAGGGCTCGGGAAAGACCTTCACCCAGCTTCAGATGTGCTTCCGGGGGACCTGGCGTGACTACGCGCGGGACGTCGGCGTGGAGGACGTGACCCTGAACGCCCCTCTGGCACCGGTGCTCGTCTCCAAGAACCTCAGCGAATCCGCTCTCGAACGGGTCGGTGAGATCCAGCGGAACGCCGCCGTCCCTCGAGGTGCCGAGCCTGCGACCCAGCTCGAACTGCGCGATCTGATCGACCATGCCCTGCGTTCGCAGTTGACCAATGTGCAGTGGCGCCGGGTCTGGCTCACCTGCATGGCCAGGGCACTGGGCATCGATGCCTCTCCCGAGAACGTCGAACGGGAACTGGCCGACTTCGCCTCCACGAATATGCGGATCTTCCTGTTCGACGGGCTTGAGGACCTCCTTCAGGATCTCCTCGACAGCGACGTCCAGCGGCAGGCGCTCCGCGTCCTCCTGGTCGACTGCCTCGACTGGCTGCGGAGTCTCCGCGGGCGGCCGCTCGGGCTGGTGATCTTCGTCAGACGGGATCTCGTGCAGTCGGCCATCCGGCAGAACCCCGGACAGTTCTTCGCCCGGTACAGCGGCTACGAGCTCAAGTGGAACCACTCCGAGGCGCTGCGGCTCGCCCTGTGGGTCGCGCAGCGTTCCGGAGCCCTCTCCCCCGGCGCGTCCGGAGCGGCGGCCTCGATGCGGAGCCAGGATCTCAGTGCCGCGCTCCACCCGCTCTGGGGAGAGAAGATGGGATCCCTCAAATCCCGGGAGGCCCGCTCGGACGGCTGGTTCCTCGCCGCCCTGTCCGACTTCAACGAGCAGATCCAGGCCCGTGACATCGTGACCTTCCTCAAGGAGTCGGCCGCCTTGTCCATGGAGGACAAGAACTCAGACCGTCTGCTCGCACCGACCGCGATGCGGAAAGCGCTCGTGCAGTGCAGCCTGGACAAGATCCGCGCCATCACCGAGGAGAGCCCACAGGTCGGAGAACTGCTCAGGCGCCTCGGCGGCCTCCCCGCGGATAAGAAGAGGATTCCGTTCAGCCCCGAGACCGTCGAACTGTCGAGCCAGGAGCTGGAGGTCCTCGCCGACAACGGAGTCGTCTTCCGGGAGGAGGACCAGTACTGGATTCCCGAGATCTTCCGGCACGGCCTCTCGTTCAAGGCCACGGGCCGCCCGAAGATCCTGGCGATCGCCAACCTGGTGCGCCGGCAGAACAACCTCGACTGACGGCCTCCCCGTAGGCCCCAGAAGCAGTCGAATGGAGGTGGCGCCACTGCGGCCCCCACAGTCGACGCCTCGCGGAGGTCGAGCGCGACCTCCGCGAGGCGGGCGTCATCACCATCGAGGAGGACGTCGACCCCTTCAGCGGCTGTCGTGAGTGCCTCGTCCATCTTGTGGACGCTCCGCGAACGGACATCGACACGAGGTTCTCCGAGATCGTGGACGCGATCCTTTCCGAGTACGGGCGATGGTCCGCCGGACAGCTACGCGACCTCACCTACCAGACGCCTCCGATCCGTGTGGGAACCGCGGTCAGGGCCTGGTGCGCTTCCGGTGGACGACGACGTCGTCCCCGCGCCCGGGGTAGGCCATGATCAGCAGCCGCTGCGGGCCGGCGTACTCCTCGCCCTTCCACGGGAGCCAGGCGTAGTGCACCCGGATCCGGTAGTCACCGGCCCTGCCGCG
Source organism: Planomonospora algeriensis (assembly GCF_977012225.1). Classification (NCBI taxonomy): domain Bacteria; kingdom Bacillati; phylum Actinomycetota; class Actinomycetes; order Streptosporangiales; family Streptosporangiaceae; genus Planomonospora; species Planomonospora algeriensis. The sequence continues at coordinate 5,642 of NZ_CDRNDK010000185.1, forward strand.
CAAGGCGAGGTTCGGATACTCGGGGCCGCTCATCGGGTCGCCGAGCTCGATCCTCCCGCCGGGGCTGCGGTAGCCCACCTCGACGACGTGCTGCCAGCCCTTGATCTCCACGGGCGGACGGCGCGTATAGGTCTCGAGCGTGAGGCAGGTCGGCGCGTCGGGGTGGATCTGGATCTGCAACTGGCCGGGGAGCGCGGACACCAGCCCGTTCTCCTCCGGATGCTCGGACGGGCCGTCCTCGGAGAGATCACTCTCGGCGGTCTCCTCGTACGCCTCCAGCACCCCGTAGTCCGTCACCACCCGTTCCTTGACCACCGTCGCCGACGCCGGTCTGATCAGGGGGCGGTGCCGGGGCGCCTCGTCGCACATGCGCTGCCGCTCCGCCTCCCACTCCCGCATCTCGCGCTCCTCCTCCGCCGCCTCCGCCCTGACCACCGCGTCGGCGGACGGGCAGACCTCGTCGATGACGTACGTGAACTCGCGCACGTCGACGCCGCTCACCGCGCGGACGCGGGCGATCTCCCCGGGGTCGTTCCGCGTGTGGACGCCGCAGAGCCGGCGGCCGTACGCCAGCAGCTCCGGGTCGGACAGGTCCTGCCAGGACGGCAGCGTCTCCCTGGCGGCGCGCACCGCGCACACGAAGGTCAGTTCGTCGCTCAGCGGAGGGGCCTCGACAGGCCGCCCGTACCCGTCGGTCACGGGCCGGAGCCGTCCGCACTCGCCCTCGGTGGTGAACGGGCCGCGGGCGAGGTCCGCCGACGGGAGCAGGCAGAGCGCCGCCACCGCGACCGCGCACACCGCCGCCGTCCGGTACGGCGAGCGCCGGGCCGGGCGCCGGCCGTACCGGAGCAGCAGGATCAGCGCGGACGCGGCGCAGGCGGCGCTGTGCCAGAGCGGCGGGACGCCGGGGAAGCCCTCCGCACCGCCCTCCCCGGAGGCGAAAACCCAGTCGGGGTAGAGCTGCGGGCCCCCGGATCCGAAGGACACGTAACCGGAGGACGGGCCCCCGCCCTCGTCGACGTACCCGGGCTCGGTCCAGGGGCCGGGCGCGGCGGTGGCCGCGGTGATCACCCCGGCCGCGGCCGCCAGGAGCAGGACGCCCGCCGCCGTCCGCACGTGGCGGCGCGTCCGGCGCACCACCGCGGTCAGGGCCAGGAGGGCGAGGCCGCCGATCCCGACGAGGAGGTCGACGCAGAACCAGAGCAGTGCGAGCCGGGGGTGCGGCGCATCGGTGAGGATCCCGCCGACCGGCCCGTCCGGCCCGAGCCAGAAGGGGACCCCGCGGGCGAGACCGGCGAGCGCGGGCAGCAGCGGCAGCGCGACCGCCACGACCGGGATCGGCCATCGTCCGAGCGGGGCCCGGTCCGGTGCCGGCCGATCGCCGCCCGGTACGGCCCCGGCATCCGATACGGCTCCCGCCCCCGAAGCGACTCCCGCCTCCCGTACGGCCCCCGCCCTCGCCTCCCGTACGGCTCCCGCATCCGGCGCGGCCTTCGCGTGCGGGCCGCCGAGGTCGTGGGCGGACCTGGCCAGCCAGACCGGGGTGAGGACCTGGGATACCAGGATGAGGCCGGTGAACACCGTGCCGGAGTCCTCCCACGGGAAACGGAGGGTGAGGACGAGCGGCATGACGAGGAACGACATCGCCGGATCCGCGGCTCCGACCCACACGGTGGTCCGGCCCCACCGGCCGTCCCGAGCCTGCATCACCAGGACCAGCACCGTCCACAGCGTCCAGGGCACCCCGCCCGGGCTCCCGAGCTGGAAGACGTCCCCGACCGCGTCGAGGCCGAGGGCGTCGCACACCCTCGCGCCGGTCGACGACGCCGCGGACAGCGTCCCGGCCGCGAGCGCGGTGAACCTCATCCCCCGGGACGCACCGGACAGCACCCGATGGAACAGCAGCACGAGGGCCAGCTCCGCGAGGCTCCAGCCGATGTCCGCCCACCACGGCGACGAGAGCCCGGTGAACCGGTGGAAGACCAGGTGCAGGGCCAGGTCCGCGTAGAGCACCCGGCGCAACCGGCGCACGGCCTTCCCCGCGGAGCCGGGGGGATCGCCGGTCACCGGGCCGCGGAGGATCTGCCAGAGCGCCCAGCCCTGCACCGCTCCGGCCAGGAGCAGCGGCAGCAGGGACCAGCCCGACAGGTCCTCCGCCGGATCGGACTCCGACCACGCGCCGAGGGACAGCACCCCGGTGAGGAATCCGTCGCCTCCCACCGCCGCGACGGCGCCCGACACGGCGACCGCGGCCGTGTAACCGACCGCGATCAGCCCCGCCGGCCACCCGAACCGGTACCGGCGGCCGAGCCGGGGAAGCCGGGGAAGCAGAGGAAGGCGGGGGAGCCGGGGAGGGCGCACTCGTGTCCCCCTGACAGTGGGAAGGATCAACCGAACAAAGCGCCCAACCCTAGCGGGAACGCCCCTCGGAGTCGATCACCACCGTCACCGTGCCGCAGCTCAGATCCGGAGGCCGCGAGCCAGACCCGGAAGCCGTGGGTCAGACCCGGAAGTGCGCGACGGACCGGTTCAGGCCGACGGCCAGGTCCGCCAGCTGCCGGGCGGCCCCGGTCGCCTGCGCCGCACCGGCGTTGGACTCCTCCGCCGCGTGCGAGACGTCGGCGACGCTGCGCGCGATCTGGTCCATGCCGGTGGCCGCCTGGCCGACGCTGCGGCTGATCTCCTGCGTGGTCGCCGTCTGCTCCTCCACCGCCGAGGCCACCGTGGTCTGATGCTCGTTGATCCGCTCGACGATCCCGGTGATCTCCGACAGCGCCTGCGCCGCCTCGGCGCTGCTGCCCTGGATCGCGGCGATCTTGCGGCTGATCTCCTCGGTGGCCTTGGCGGTCTCCTGGGCCAGCTCCTTGACCTCGGTCGCCACGACCGCGAAGCCCTTGCCGGACTCCCCGGCCCGCGCCGCCTCGATGGTCGCGTTCAGCGCCAGCAGGTTGGTCTGCTCGGCGATGCTGTTGATCACCTTGACGACGTCGCCCACCTCGCTGCTCGCCGTACCCAGGGCGGCGACGGAGGCGTTGGTCTGGAAGGCGACGTTCTGCGCCTGCTGCGCGATCTGGACCGCGCTGGCGGCGCTGCGCGAGATGTCGGCGATGGCGGCGTTCATCTCCTCGCTGGCTCCGGCCACGGTGGTGACGCTGGCCGAGACCTGCCCGGCCGCCGAGGCGGCGCTCTGCGACTGCGTCGCGGTGACGGTGGCGCCCGACTCGATCCGCGCCGCCAGATCGGTCAGCTCCGCGGAGGCGGCGGTCAACCGGCCGGCTTGGCCCTGCACCTCCTGGACGCTGGCGCGCATGGCGGCCAGCGAGCGGCACAGCACCCCGGACATCACACCGATCTCGTCCCCGGTTCCGGTCTGCGGGACCTCGGTGGTCAGGTCGCCGTCGGCGACCGCGCCGAGGGCGTCCGCGAACCGGCGCAGCGGGCGGCTGATGCCCCGCGACACCCGTACGGCCAGCGCCAGGCCGAGCAGCACGGCCGACCCGAGGAAGACCAGGGAGAGGGTCACGGCCGCGTCGTACTTGTCGTCCAGCTCGGCGGCGGTGGCCGCCGCCTCGGTCTTCTCGGCCTCGACCATCTCCTTGAGGAGGGCCTTGCACTCCTCCCAGGGCGCGTTCGCCGCCCCGGTGTCCTTGATCGACATGTAGGCCGCGACATCGCCCTTGAGCGCGGCGGGCAGCATCTGCTGCTCGGCGACCTCGCTGTAGGCGTCGAAGCTCTCACGGAAGTCCGCGACCTTCTCCGGCGCGGCGGCGATCGGGCCGTACTCCTCCAGCAGTCCGTCGATGCTCTCGATGTCACCGTCGATCTTGTCGAGCATCTTCCGCAGGTCCTCGGAGCCCGTCTCCAGCAGGGGGACCTGGTTCTGGTCCAGGCGCAGCACGCGGAGCACGTCACGCAGGTCGGAGGCCACCACCATCGGCTTGACGTTGCCGGTGTAGATCGACTGGCCGGCCGAGCGCACCGCGCTGGTCTGGGCCAGCGTGACGAGCGTGGCGGCGGACGACACGAGCAGCGTGACCAGCACGGTGACACCGATCTTCACGCCGACCGGCAGATCGCCCCAGAGCCGGCGGCGGCCTTCCACGGCCGCGTGCATGTTCATGGATTCCACGGGGTTCCCTTATGAGTCAGGTCACAGCAGACGGCTGTGACCGACTCATCGGCTCCCGCCGCCCCGAACGAAGGAGAAATCCGAACTCCTGCCACCGGGACCGGCGCCCCCGCCCCGCAGGTCCTGCAGCCGGTCCGCGGAACCGGTCGGCTCACTCCGTTCCCCCGGCAGCACAGGGGGAGAGGACCCCGGCTGCGGTTTCCTTGACGCCCGGCGGAGACCGTCGCTAGCTTTGGGAGCGCTCCCAAAGATCGAACATCCCGTAGACGCCGCATGCCCCCGAGCCGGTCCGTCGGAGGAGTCGAGACATATGCCGAGTGACATGGCTCCGAAGGCTGGACCCCCCGGTGAGGACACGCGGCGGCCGACGCCGGTGTCCGGGCCGGGCCGGGAGATCCCGCCCCGCGGCCCGTCCGACGACGTACCGCTCACCCCGGCGCAGCAGCGCCTGTGGTTCCTGGACCGCGTCGGGTTCGACGGCGCCGCCTACCTGCTGTGGCTGGGGGTCCGGATCACCGGGCCGGTCGACCTGGCGGCGCTGCGCGGCTCCCTGGGCGCGCTGGTCCGGCGGCACGAGGCGCTGCGCACCGCCGTCGTGGAGACGGACCGCGGGCCGAGGCAGGTCGTCCATGACCCGTCCGAGGACGTGCTCGCCGGGCTGCTGCACGTCGAGGACCTCAGCGCGCTCCCCGCACCGGACTCCGGGATCGGGGAGCGGGAGTCGCTCGCGCGGCTGCGCACCCGGGAGATCCTGACCGCGCCGTTCGACCTCGACCGCCCGCCGCTGCTGCGGGTCACGCTGCTCCGCCTGGCCGAGGACGAGCACGTGCTCCTGATGAGCGTGCACCACATCGTCGCCGACGGGCCCTCCCTGGCGGTCCTCTCCGACGAGCTGTTCGCCGGCTACCGCGCCGCCGTGACCGGCGAGCCGGAGACGGCCTCCCCTGACGGCATCGCGCAGTTCCCCGACTACGCGGTGTGGCTGGCCGGCCAGGATCCCGACTCCCTCCGCGCCGACCGCGACTACTGGCGCGACCGGCTCGACGGCGTCCCGCCGCTGCTGCCGCTGCCCACCGACCGGCCGCGCACCGCCGCGCAGGGGACGGACTCCGGCCGCTGCTCCGCGCGGCTGCCCGACGAGGTGGCCCAGGCCTGCGGGCGCTGCTGCGGCGCGAGAGGTGCACGCCGTACATCGTGCTGCAGACCGCTTTCGCGGCGGCGCTGGCCCGGGTGTGCGACGTGGAGGACCTGGTCATCGGGACACCGGTGGCCAACCGCGACCTGCCCTCGCTGGCCCGGTCGGTGGGCATGTACGTCAACACCCTGGCGATGCGCGCCGACGTGCGCGGCAATCCCACGCTCACCGAGCTGCTCCGGCGCACGCGCGCCGGGTTCCTCGGCGCCTTCAAGCACCAGCGGTTCCCGTTCGACCAGGTGGTCGAGCTGGTGAACGCCCCCCGCGACCTCGCCCACAACCCCGTCTTCCAGGTCATGCTGGTCGTCCAGGGGGCCGACCGGTCCGACCACGGCGTGCCCGGCTGGTCCATGCGCGAGTGGGAGACGCCGTCTCCGAGCGCCCGGTTCGACCTCACCCTGCACGCCGTCCTGGGCGCCGACATGGACGTCAGCATCGACTACTCCACCGCCCTCTTCGACGCCGGGACCGCCGAGCGCATGAGGGACCACGTGGTGCGGATGCTCACCGAGCTGGCGGCGCGGCCGGAGACCCGGGTGTGGGACGTCGACCTCACCGGCGACGGACCCGGCGGTTCCGCGGCCCTGCCGGCGGGCACCGGGCGGGACGGGGCCGTACGGGACGGGACCGTACGGGACGGGGCCGCGCGCGCCGCGGAGCCGCGGGTGCACGAGCTGGT
>NZ_CDRNDK010000186.1:0-11584 GCF_977012225.1 Planomonospora algeriensis
TCCCGCTCTGCCCGCCCGGAGCGGTGCGGCGGGTGGTGCCGCCCCGCCCGAGCCGGTCAGCCGGTCGCGGTGGGGTCGGCGACCTGGCCCAGGAAGAGCGGGACCAGCGTCGGCCGGTGGACGATCGCGAAGGCGAACGGCCGGTCGGCGCGGAACACGGCCTCCGCGGGCGGCAGCGCGGCGGAGGGGAACGCCAGACCGGTCACGGCGGCGGCCTCGGTGCCCCACTCGTCCACGGTGATGTTCGCCGTGTGCGCCGCCCGGTCCAGGAAGAGACCGTCGGCGATGCCGGAGTAGCCGGTGCTCCTCAGGCCGAGCCGCTCCAGCGGCTCCTTCAGGTCCAGAGCGGTGGAGAAGTCCCACCGGGGCAGGGCGACTTCGACCCGGGTCCTCTCCAGCCGCCCGCCCAGCCGGGTGAGCTCCTCGGGGGCGAGCCGGTCGCCGACGGAGCCGCCCGCCTCCGGCAGGACGACCCACATGGCCAGCTCACTCCCGGCGTAGGCGAGTTCGACGGCCTGCCAGCCCGGTCCGCTCGCGTAGGGGAGTTCCGCCTCCACACGCATCAGGTCCGCGCGCACCACCGTGCCGTCGGCGCGGGTGAAGGGGGCGGCCTCCTCCGGCGGGCCGGTGAACGGGACGGTCCAGTCGGCCTTCAGATAGAGCGCGTTCGCGATCACCAGCCTGGTGCGGGGGTCCAGCCGGTCGAACACCTTCTTGACCCGCCCGGCGGTCTGCTCCTCGGCCCAGGCGTCGATGGCCCCGGCGGCGTCCGAGGTGAAGTCGACCTGACGTGCGCCGGTGCCGTACTCGGCGGCGAGCGTGCGCAGGAACCCCGCCCCGACGTCCAGGCCGTCCTGGACGAAGAGCCCGGAGGCCAGCCTGACGACCGGCGGCGACGCCTCGGCCTCCCGCGCGTCGCGCGGGGCGTCCCGGTCGGGCGCGGGAGGGGCTTCATCGGTGGTGGCGATCACCCGGGACAGCGTGTTGAACGCCGCGTGGGGCCCTCCGGCGGGAAACCGAAGACCTCGTCCAGCTCGGCCCCGGTCGCGGGGTCCGCGCCCGCCCGCGCCATGCCGTACGCGTGCGCGATGCTCAGCGGGGACAGCACCGTGTTGACGCCGGGCTCGGCGGTGGAGGTGAACAGGGCGTGGCCGAACGCCGCCAGGCCGGGTCGCAGGTTCGCCACCGGCGGCCCCGGCCCCGGTCCGGCGTAGAGGTTCCGCTGCACCCCCTCCGCGGTGACCAGACGGGACCCGGACGGGCCGCACGCCGCGAGGGCGGCGACGGCCAGCAGTGCGGTGAACAGGCGACGGTACATGCCTTCACAGACGTTCCGGACACCGGAGCGGTTCAGCGGCCGGACGCGTGGTGACGGCAGGTCACGACAGGTGACGGTGCGAGGCGAAGGCCGTGAATCCCTGGTGCCGAGGGCGGAGGGGCGTCTAGGTTGTCGATCATTCAGTAGTCGACTCCCCCCGAGGAGGGCCTCCGTGGCCGACAGCTCTCCGCCCCCCGCCGGACAGTCCATGATCGACACCACGGTCTCCCACTCGGCCCGCATCTGGAACCACTGGCTCGGCGGCAAGGACAACTACCCGGTGGACCGCGAGGTCGGGGACCGCTTCTCCGAGATCTTCCCGGACATCGTCGAGATCGCCCGCGGGTCCAGGGCCTTCCTCTCGCGGGCCGTGGAGTATCTGGCCGGAGAGGTGGGCATCCGGCAGTTCCTCGACATCGGGACCGGATTGCCGACCGTCGACAACACCCACGAGGTGGCGCAGCGGGTGGCGCCGGACGCGCGGATCGTCTACGTCGACAACGATCCGATGGTCCTGGTGCACGCCCGGGCCCTGCTCGTCGGCACCCCCGAAGGCGTCACCGAGTACATCGACGCCGACCTGCGCGAGCCCGAGAAGATCCTCGAGGCCGCGCGGGGCACCCTGGACTTCGACCGGCCGATCGCCCTCATGCTGCTGAACATCCTGGGCCACATCCCCGACCTCGCCGAAGCCCGCTCGATCGTGGCGCGGCTGGTGGACGCCCTGCCCTCCGGTAGCCACCTGGTGGTCGCCGACGGCACCAACGTCATCCGCGGTGAGGAGTTCGAGGCGGCCATCGCCGTCTGGAACAGCAGCGGATCGGTTCCGTACGTCCTGCGCCACCCCGATCAGATCGCCGGGTTCCTCGACGGTCTGGAGCCGGTGGAGCCCGGTGTGGTCTCGTGTCCGCTCTGGCGGCCCGACGTCCTGGACCCGGACCTCACCCGGGAGGTGGACGAGTTCGGCGCCGTCGGGCGGAAGCCGTGACGGAGGCGGGACGGAGGCCGCCGCGGAGCACGGTGGAGATCGATCGCTGCGGAGTCCTCAGTCGCCGAAGGCGCGGCGGTAGGCCGACGGCGAGGTCCGCATCGCGCGGGTGAAGTGGTGGCGGAAGGTCACCGGGCTGTCGAAGCCGACCGCGGTGGCGACCTCCTCGACCGGGACGGAGGTGGACTCCAGCAGGGGCAGGCTGGCCGCGATCCGCTGGGAGATGACCCAGCGCAGCGGGCTGGTCCCGGTCTGGCGGCCGAATCGCCTGATGAAGGTGCGCGGCGACATGCGCGCGACCCCGGCCAGATCGGAGACCGTGATGGGTCCGGCGAGGTGGCCCAGGGCCCAGTCCATCGCGCGGGCCACCGCGTCGTCGTCCTCCACGGGCGCGACCGCCGCCTGCACGAACTGGGCCTGCCCGCCGTCGCGGTGCGGCGGGATGACCAGCCGGCGCGCCACCGTGTTGGCCACGCCCGCGCCGTGGTCCCTGCGCACGAGGTGGACCAGCAGGTCCAGCCCGGCCGCGCTGCCCGCGCTGGTCAGCACGTCGCCGTCGTCCACGTAGAGCACGTCCGGCCGCACCCGGACCGAGGGGAACCTCCGCTGGAGCAGCTCGGCGTACCTCCAGTGGGTCGTCGCCTCCCGCCCGTCCAGCAGGCCGGCGGCCGCCAGCGCGAACGCCCCCGAGCAGATCGAGACGACCCGCGCCCCCCGGTCGCGCGCTGCCCGCAGGGCCGCCACCACACCGGGGGAGACCTCGCCCCGCACGTCCGGCACCCCCGGGACGATCACCGTGTCCGCCGCGGCGAACACCTCCAGCCCGTGCGGGGCCCGCATGGTGAGCCCGCCCGCGACCCGCAGGTCCGCGGGGCTCTCCGCGCAGACCGCGAGCTCGTACCAGGGCACGTCCAGCTCGGGCCGGGGAAGCCCGAAGATCTCCACCACGCACCCCAGCTCGAAGGGGGCCATGCCGTCGAAGGCCAGCACGGAGACGGCGCGGCGCGCGGCACGCGGAGCCGGGGAAGGAAGGGGAAGCGCCATGGCGGGATCTTAGCGATGGACGGCGTTCACGCCACTGGTGGCGTCGTGCGGGACGCGGCAGCATTCTCCCCATGTCCGCAGTCACCGCAGTCCCCGCCGCCGCGAACGCCGCGGCCCTCGCCCACTTCGCCGCACGCCTGGCGTTCGAGACCGACGCGTCCGACGTCGCCGCCGACCTGGCCGCCGGCGTGCCGGGCATCGTCGTGGTCGACTCCCGCAGCCTGGAGAGCTGGAACCAGGGCCACATCCAGGGAGCCGTCCACCTGCCCACCGCCGAGATCGCCGCCCGCGCCGCCGAGGTGGTGCCCGTCGGGGCGACCGTGGTCACCTACTGCTGGGGCCCCGGGTGCAACGGCGCCACCCGCGCCGCCCTGGAGTTCGCCCGGCTCGGCCACCCGGTCAAGGAGATGCTGGGCGGCTTCGAGTACTGGGCCAGGGAGGGCTTCCCGGTCGAGACCGCCGACGGCGTCTCCCGCCGCCCGGCCGACCCCCTGACCGCCCCGGTCTCCGGCGTCTCCTGCGCTTGCTGACCCCGCCCCGCCGGGCAGGGCACGCCCGGCCCGGCGTCTCCGGCACGGGACGGGATCACCGCACCCGGCACGGGACGGGCCCGCGTCCGGGAGGAGGCGGGCCGGGCGTGCTCAGGACGGGATCGGGAGGCGGATCGGCTCCAGTCCCTCGGGCTCCTTGCCCGGGTAGGCGCCGCTCAGCATGGTGGCGACCGTGTAGAGGTGCCAGGCCGTACCCGGCTTCTTCACGACCGGGTCGGCGAAGAGCCTGCGGACCTCGTCGGGCCTGACGATGGGGGCCAGCAGGTCGAGGTGGGCCAGGACGTGGTCGCGGAGCACGGCGCTGAGCGCCTCGCCCGGACTGGTCCTCCAGCTCCAGCCGCCCCCGGTCTTCGGCGCGGTCAGGAATCCGGGCCTGCGCTGCCACGGGTAGTACCTGCGGTTCTCGGTGAACCGCCACGGCTTGCCCTCGATCGGCACGTGCCGCAGCCGGGGCGCGAACGTCACGATCAGCTCGTGGATGACCTCTTCCGAGAGACGCCACGACTGGTCCAGGGCGAGCGCCGCCCGGACCACCCGGTTGTCGAGGAAGGGCCGCACCGGGTCGCCCCGGCGCAGCGAGCCCGCCCGGGCGCTCGCCTGCCAGCGGCCGACCTTGTACCAGAGGTACATGTGGTCGAGCGCCTCCATGGCGTCCGGCCGCTCCTGCCACGGCTTCGCGAGGGCGCGGGCGTGCTCGTTGGCCTCGTCGGTGAAGAGGGCGACGTCCTTGGCGAAGAAGGTGGTGTCGATCCGCTTGCGCAGGGCCTTGTCGCTCAGGTCGCTCTGGAGCAGCAGCAGGCTCCCGGCGCGCAGGGTCTCACCGCTCTGCCCCGACATGGTCGGCTTGGCGCTGTAGGGCAGGTAGGTCACGATCGACTCGTAGGCCGAGGTCATGCCCTCACAGGTGCGCAGCGTCTCGTAGGTCCGCGCCAGCGGGTGCTCCACCAGGACCGCGTCCTTCTTCTCGGCGCGGGCCGGCGGGATCACGGTGTGCCCGACCCCGAGCTCGTGGGCGATCCGCCGGGCGAGGACCACGTCCGGGTGGTCGTCGAGCCCGTTCGTCGTGGCCCGGAACGGCACCTTCGCGGCATGCAGCAGGGCCGCCAGCACCCGGGTGTCCCGGCCGCCGGTCAGCGCCAGGTTCACCGGCTCGCCCGCCTCGCGCAGCGGCGCCACGGTCGCCAGCAGCGCCTCGGCCAGTTCCCCGACGAGGGCCTTGCGCCGGCGGCCCGAGGCGGGTGCGGGCTCGGCGGCCGGGAGCGGGACCGGGGCGACCGTACGGCGGCCGCCCCGGAGGGTGATCGTCGACGACGGCGGCAGCGCGGAGACCCCCGCGTAGGGCGTCTCGTCGGAGAGGAAGAAGCCCTGGCGGATCATCGTCTGCAGCGCGGGCACGTCCCAGGCGACCCGGTCGCCGCCGCAGGCCAGGTGGACCAGGAGCGCACGGCTGCCGACCACGTGCAGGTCGGGGGTCTCGGCGTGGAAGACCGGGCAGACCCGGTTGATCGCGGTGGCCGCGGAGAGCTCGCCGGGGGTCGCCCGGAACACCGAGAAGCATCCGCCGACGGCGTCGGTGCGCAGCTCGGGGGCGTGCGCGAGCCGCTCGACCTCCCGCGGCTCGGCCAGGTGCCCGTTGATCCCGGTCACCCGGTCGGGCTCGGTGAACAGGAGCTCGGGGCGCCGGGAGTCGTCGGGCTCGTTGGTCCAGGCGAACAGGGAGACGCCGGGCCGGTGCCACTCGCGGGCCCGGATGACCTCCGGGGGGACCGGGAACGCGGCGTCGATCGCGCCTCTGACGGTGTGCAGCACCGCATCGGGGATGCCCGCCTGGGGATCCTTGGCCGCCAGTCCGAGATACACGCGCATGGTCCTGGATCATATGTCGTGTTTTTCCACGACAACCCGAGGTTCGGGGAACGACGGGCGTCGCGACCTGACCGCCTCCGCGTGCGGTTGGCCGCGCGGCGGGTCCGGCGGGCGGGATCCGGGACGGCGCGGTTCGAGCGCACGCCCGGGCCCGTGGACGGAACCCGGCGGGCGGGACCCGGGACGGCGCCGCCCGGGCCTGTGGACGGGACCCGGCCCGGAAGGGCCGATCACACGCCGGACACGGTTCGCGCTCGCTTGGGTCAAGCGCCCGGCGCACGCGGCGGGGGCGCCGTCATAGACGGTGACGCGCATCCCCTGGAGGCGACATGAAGATCCGCCCGCCCGCCATCATCCTCGCCGTGATCGCCCTGCTGCTCGCCGCCGCGTGCGGCGGGCCGTCGTCGGAGAGCGGCACCAGCAAGCCCGTCGGAGAGCCGAGGATCCAGCAGGGCGAGGCCGCCGCCTCGCCGGAGCGGCCGGCGGGCCGGGAGGCCGAAGCCCCGGAGCCCGCGGAGACCGGCGCTCCCGAGGAACGCGACTCCGCTCCCGGGCAGGTCTCCACCTTCGCCCTCGACGTGGACACCGCCTCCTACGGCCACGCCAGGCGGATCCTCACCGAGGGCGGCCGGCCCGACCCCTCCCAGGTCAGGCCGGAGGAGTTCGTCAACTCCTTCCGGCAGGACTACGCCGAGCCCGGCGGGGACGGCTTCACCGTGCACCTGGACGGGGCTCGCCTGCCGGGCAGCGGGACCGCGCTGGTCCGGGTCGGCCTGCAGACCCGCGGGGCCGACCCGGAGACGCGGCGCCCGGCGAACCTGACCTTCGTGGTGGACGTGTCCGGCTCGATGGCCGAGCCCGGACGGCTCGACCTGGTCAGGGAGTCGCTGCACCGGCTCGTCGACCAGCTGGGGCCGGGGGACCAGGTCGCCGTCGTGGCCTTCAGCGACGAGGCGGAGACACTCGTCCCGATGACCCCGGCCACCGGCAGGGCCGAACTGCACGCGGCCGTCGAGCGGTTGACCGTACGGCAGTCGACGAACCTGGAGGCGGGACTGACCGCGGGTTACGCCGAGGCGGCCCGGACGTTCCGGTCGATGGCCACCAACCGGGTCATCCTGCTCTCCGACGGCCTGGCCAACACCGGTGAGACGAGCTGGCAGGGCATCCTGAACCGGGTCAAGGAGTCCGCCGGAAGGCGGATCACCCTGCTCTGCGTCGGGGTCGGCCGCGAGTACGGCGACGCGCTGATGGAGCAGCTGGCCGACAACGGCGACGGCGCCGCCGTCTACGTCGGCTCGGCCGACGACGCGCGCGAGGTCTTCGCCGAGCGGCTCACCACGACCCTCGACTTGCGGGCTCGCGACGCCAAGGCCCAGGTCGCCTTCAACCCCTCGGTCGTGGAGTCCTACCGCCTCATCGGTTACGAGAACCGGGAGCTGGCGGCCGAGGACTTCCGTGACGACGCCCGGGACGGCGGCGAGATAGGGCCGGGCCACTCGGTGACGGCCCTGTACCGGGTGAGGCTGCGCGCCGGGGCGTCCGGCCAGCTGGCGACGGCGACCGTGCGCTGGCAGGACCCCGACACCCGCCACCCCGCCGAGGCCAGCCGGTCGCTGGACGAGGGCGACCTGTCCGGCGCCCTGTGGGAGGGGACGTCGCCCCGGTTCCAGGTGGACGTGGTGGCCGCGTCCTTCGCCGAGCACCTGCGTTCCCGTGAGGCGACGGCCGGCCTCGGCCTCCGCGAGCTCGGCGGGCACGCGGCCCGTCTGGCGGAGACGACCGAGGACCCGATGGTGACCGAGCTGGCCCGCCTGATCGACCGGGCCGCGGCGCTCGGGTAGCACCCCGCCGGAAGTCGCGACCGGTGCCCCCGCCGGGAGCGGGGGCACCGGTCGAGTCCGGCGGTTACGGGGTGCGGGCGATTGTCCTATACACTGGCGTGGTGCCGCTGGGGTGAACGCCCCGAGCGCGCACCGAGGGGCTATGGCGCAGCTGGTAGCGCGCCTCCATGGCATGGAGGAGGTCTGGGGTTCGAATCCCCATAGCTCCACTCGGGGACGTTCTTGAGACGGTCCGAAAGAAGTTGACGAGATCCCCTCCGATCGGCTCGACCGGGCGGGATCTCGCGTTCTCACCGCCCGGTGCGCCCATCCGGCGCGGGGGGCGTCGCGCACGGCCCGGCCACGCCCCGGCTCACCGGTGAACCGCGCGGCGGCCTCGCCCTCCAGCCGGCCCGGCGGCAGGCGCCGCCCGCACAGCACGAGGAGCAGGTCCTGGGCGAGGCCGCGGACCGGAGTCCCCGCCCCGTGGCTCCAGTCGAGATCGGTCGCCCGCAACGCGACCCCCGACAGGTCCGTGCCGAAGAACGCGATGTTCTTCGGCCGCACTCCGGCCAGGACCATGGCGACCCGTTCGACGGGGACCCGGCGGTCCAGCCCCAGGCCCACCGTGATGTCCAGCCCGTGGATGACGTCGTGCGAGAGCGCTCCGAGGACGCCTCCGCCGGGAGGCGTCCACGGGTGCGCGACGTTGTCCCGCAGCGACGCGAGGAGTCTTTCGGGCGGCAGTCCGGCGGCGTCGCGGCGCGCGCACCGGTCGGCCATGCGGTTGACGTCCCCGCGCGCCCTCACCAGTTCCGCCAGCGTCCGCCGGAGCGAGGCCCGGAAGGGCATCGTCGTGTGGGCGACGACCTCGCGCACCCTCCAGCCCTCGCACAACGTGGGCGCGTCCCACTGCCCGGGTCGCAAGGCGGCGAGCAGGTCGGCCTGCTCGCCGCGTTCGGCCGCCACCGCGGCCCGCAGGCGCTCTTCGTTCATCTTCCGTCTCCTGTCTCCGGCGCGCGGGCCCGCCGCGCGCTCTCCGCAGGGGATACGGCTGCGGAGCCGGAAAGTCATCGGTCGCCGCCCGGTGTGTCGGTGGCGGCGCCTACGGTCGGGGGATGGTGGAGACGTCGACCGGTGGGGGCTCCCGGCTGGAGCCGTTCCGGACCGAGCTGACCGGCTACTGCTACCGGATGCTGGGCTCCGGCTTCGAGGCGGAGGACGCGGTGCAGGAGACGATGCTGCGTGCCTGGCGGTCGTTCGACCGCTACGACGAGCGGCGGGCGTCGCTGCGGACCTGGCTCTACCGCATCGCCACCAACGTCTGCCTCGACATGCTGCGCAGCGCGCAGCGCCGGGCCCTGGCCATGGACCTCAGCCGGGCGGCGGACGCCGGGACGGGCATCGGCGCGCCGCTGCCGGAGCGGGTCTGGATCGAGCCGGTTCCGGACGGCCTCGTGCTGCCGGCGCACGGCGATCCGGAAGAGGCGGCCGTGCGGCGCGAGACGATCCGCCTGGCGTTCGTCGCCGCGCTGCAGCATCTGCCGCCCCGGCAGCGGGCGGTGCTGATCCTGCGTGACGTGCTCTGCTGGAAGGCCGAGGAGGTCGCACGCCTCCTGGACGCCACCACCGCATCGGTGACCAGCGCGTTGCAACGGGCGAGGGCGACGCTCAGAGCGGTCGGCGTCCCGCCGGGCGAGCCGTTCCGGCCGTCCGATCCCGCGCAGCGCGAGCTGCTCGCCCGCTACTGCGCCGCGTTCGAGCGGCACGACGTCGCCGCGCTGGTCGCCTTGCTCCGCGAGGACGCCACGATGTCGATGCCGCCCTTCGCCTGGTGGCTCCGCGGCCGTGACCGGATCAGGCAGGCGCTGCTGGACCCGGAGGCGTCCTGCGAAGGCGCACGTCTCGTCCCGGTCGAGGCGAACGGCTCGCCGGCGTTCTGGCAGCTGCGGCCCGGCCCCGACGGTTCCCGCACGCCGTTCGGACTGGTCCTGCTGGACGTGTCCGACGGGCTGATCAGCGGCATCACCGTGTACCTCGGCGCCGAGCGGCTGATCCCGCTCCTCGGCCCTCCGGCCGTCTCCTCCCGGCGGCCGGGGACGTCCGCGCCGGACCCGGCACGGTCCCGCCGGGGAGGTGCCGGCGCGATCCCGGGGCCTCGCCCCGGTGGGGCGCCTCAGATGCCGAACGGCGCGGCGTAGCGGACGGTGCCGCCGGGCGATGGCCGGGGGCGGCCGGAGAGCGCATCGGCGCTCCGGCCGCCCTTCCCCGTTCGCCGTCCGGGCTCAGACGTGGTGGGGCTCGGGGGCCTCGTCGAGGACCTTGGGCACGCCCCGCAGCGCGAACAGGGACGCCACGGCGAGGACGGCGAGGATGCCCGCCCCGGTGAGCACGGTCGTCTGCAGAGCGTCGACGAACGCCCGCCGCGCGGCTCCGGCGACGGCTCCGGCGAGCTCCCCGGGCAGCGTCGCGGCGGTGGCGAGCGCGCCGCCGAGCGTGTCGCGGATCTGGTCGGCGGCCCCGGCGGCAGTCCGGCGGGCAGTTCCAGCCCGCCGCGGTAGGCGCTGCTCAGCACGGTGCCGAGTACGGCGATGCCCAGCGCGCCGCCCATCTCGCTGGCGGTCTCGGAGATCGCCGCGGCGGCTCCGGCGCGCTCCCGGGGCGCCGAGGCGATGACGGTGTCGTTGACGACGGCGAAGGTCAGCCCGATGCCGGTGCTGGTGAGGATCATCGTGGCGGCGAGGTAGGGGTAGTGGACCTCGAGGCCCACCTGGCTGTAGAGGGCGAACCCGGCCGCGGCCAGCGCCATGCCCAGCGCGACGGTCCGGGCGCGCCCCATCCGGGTGATCAGCGGGGCCGCGGCCGATCCGCCGATCGCGGCCCCCACCCCGCCGGGCAGGCCCGCCAGGCCCGCCGCCAGCGGCGACCAGCCCAGGACGAGCTGGAAGTACTGGGCGAAGAGGAGGGACATGGCGATCATGGCGAACATGGCGACGAGCGTGGAGCCGACCGCGGCGGAGAACGCGCGGTTGCGGAAGAGC
Source organism: Planomonospora algeriensis (assembly GCF_977012225.1). NCBI lineage: Bacteria > Bacillati > Actinomycetota > Actinomycetes > Streptosporangiales > Streptosporangiaceae > Planomonospora > Planomonospora algeriensis. The sequence goes on from NZ_CDRNDK010000186.1 coordinate 10,632, forward strand.
CGCACGTCGATGAGCGGCTCGGCCAGCCGGGCCTGCCTCCGGACGAACACGGCCAGCGTGACGACGCCGACCGCGGCCGCCGCGATCACCGGGGTCTGGCCGACGCCCCCGTGCGCGGCCTCCTTCAGCGCGTAGACGACCGCGACGATCCCGGTGAAGGACAGCGGCACGCTCACCAGGTCGATCCGGCCGGGGTGCGGGTTGCGCGACTCGGGCAGCACGGCCAGCCCCGCGACGAGGATCACCGCGACCACCGGCAGGTTGATCAGGAAGACCGATCCCCAGAAGAACTCGTTCAGCAGGGCGCCGCCCACCAGCGGGCCGAGGGCGAAGCCGGCCGCGCCGATGCTGCTCCAGATGCCCACCGCGGTGGTCCGCTCCGTGGAGTCGGTGAAGACGTTGCGGATCAGCGAGAGGGTCGACGGCATGATGGTGGCTCCCGCGACGCCCAGCAGCGCCCGCGCGGCGATGAGCAGTTCGGGGGTGGGGGCGTAGGCGGTCACCAGGGAGGCGGCGCCGAACGCGGCCGTGCCGATCAGCAGCAGCCGCCTGCGCCCGATCCGGTCGCCCAGGTTGCCCATGGTGACCAGCAGCCCGGCCAGCGCGAAGCCGTACACGTCGGCGATCCACAGCTGCTGGGTCGCCGACGGGGCCAGGTCCTCGACCAGCTTGGGAACGGCGAGGTGGAGTACGGTCAGGTCGACGGAGAGCATCAGCATGGCCAGGCACGCGATCACGAGCGTGCCCCACTTGCGGGAGTCGTTTCTCATGCCGTCAGCGTCGGCGACGGCGCTGACGGATCACCGACCGAGCGCTGACGGACGCCGATCGGCGGCTGACGGATCATCGGCCGAGTGCGGACAGGTGCTCGCCGATGACGGTGAGCGGCGTCGGCCGCGACGCGGCGCCGAGGGCGGGCCTGTCGCCGCGGGCGGCTTCGACGCCCCGCGCGT
>NZ_CDRNDK010000187.1:0-11482 GCF_977012225.1 Planomonospora algeriensis
CCGCGGGCGCGGCGCCCAGCAGGACCGAGCAGAGCGCGACGATCAGCCGCCGGACGGCGGCGCATGGTGGTGTCGGTGCGTGCGAGTGCATCCCTCTCCCCGGGTCGGATCACGCCGCTCGGCGACGGCGCGGCCGCCGGGCGGCCGCTTCCGGGCAGCGGGTGCCTGCGGCCGGATCCCCGGCCCGGTTCCGAGCGGTGCTTCATTCGATCACTCGTCGCGCCGGTGCACGGGGGCGCCGTTTCCCCGTCCTGGCGTGTCTTGGCCGAATGCGGGCCGGTCGTTCACCAGCGGCCGGTGGCCGGCAGGCTCTGATCCTGCTCCTCGGCCGGGGACCTCCGGCCAAGGTCTGCGTACCGTTCGTCCATGTCCTTGATGCCCGTCGCGGCCGTCGCCGTCGCGCTGTCGGCCAAGGGCTGGACGCGGTGGGCGACCACGGTGGACAGGGCGATCACGGTGCTGCTCCGCCGTACGCCCGGGATGGCCAGGGCGCGGTCGATGACCTCCTGGACGTGCTCGTGATCCCGCCCGGCGATCCGGCACCAGACGTCGCCGGGACCGGTGACGATGTGGGCCTCCAGCACCTCGGGAATCGCGGTGAGCGCGATGGAGATCCCGGCGCGGGAGACCTGCTCCACCTCCAGCGTGGTGAACGCCTGCACCGGGTAGCCCAAGGCGCCCGGGGAGAGGTTCGGGCCGAAGTCGGTGATGACGCCGTCGGCGACCATCCGGTCCAGCCGGGCCGAGACGGTGCCCCGGGCGACGCCGAGGAGGCGGGCGATCTCCAGCAGACCGGTCCGCGGGCGCGCCCTGATCAGCTGGAGCAGTCTGCGGTCGAGGTCGTCCAGGCCCCTCCTGCGCGCTGCCAATCTGTCCACCTCCGTGGTGCGAGGCCTCGCCGGAACCGTCGATTCGTCAGTATGACGGCCGGGGTGTTGCCCGGATCGTGAGGGTGTTCCAGACTACGCCGGCAGATCCGGCAGCGATGGAGGCCCTCATGGCGCGGCAGCACTCCCACCCGTTCGTCCCGTACCGGCCCGACCGTCGTCCCGGCGCGGAGATGGTCGCCCGGGGCCGGGAGTTCTTCGAGCACATGGACCGGCGGCGGAGCGTGCGCTTCTTCAGTGACGAGCCGGTGCCCCGCGAGTGCGTCGAACTGGCGGTCAGGACCGCGAGCACCGCGCCGTCGGGCGCGCACCAGCAGCCGTGGACGTTCGTGGTCATCGGCGATCCGCAGACGAAGCGGCGGGTCAGGGAGGCCGCGGAGATCGAGGAGCGCGAGAACTACGAGGGCGGGCGGCTGACCCCGGAGTGGCGCGAGGCCCTGGCCCCCCTGGAGACCGGCTCCGACAAGGGCTACCTGGAGGTCGCGCCCTGGCTGGTGGTCTGCTTCGCCGAGAAGTACGGCGTCCGCCCCGACGGCACCCGGGTCAAGCACTACTACGTCAACGAGAGCGTCGGAATCGCCTGCGGGTTCTTCATCGCCGCGCTGCACACCATGGGGCTGTCCACGCTCACCCACACGCCCAACCCCATGGCGTTCCTCACCCGCGTCTGCGGGCGGCCGGCCAACGAACGGCCCTACATCCTGTTCCCGGTCGGCTACGCCGCCCACGACGCCGAGGTGCCCGCCCTGACCCGCAAGGCGCTCGCCCAGGTGATGGCGGAGGTCCCGGGCGGGTGAGAGGCCCGGCCCACCGCGTTCTCCACCCTGACGATCCCGGTGAGCGGCGTGTTCCGGCGGATGAGGCCCGGCGGGGGCCCACCTGTCAGACGACGCCGGGCCAGGCCGCGGCGACCACCTCGCGCCACGGCGGAACGGCCCTGCCGGGAGCGTCCTGCCGCAGCAGTTCCGCCGTGAAGGAGAACGGCGGGGCCTTGGCCGGGTTACGCGCCGCCTGGCCGGCGATGAGCTCGGTCAGCTCGACGCCGCCGCCCAGCCTCGGGTAGGCGGCGTGCACCCGGTCGGCGTAGCCTGCGGGGAGCTTCTCGGCGCCGAACGCCGCCACGTCCGCCCCCGCGCCGGCATGGGTGAGCGCGATCTCGGGCCGCATCCTGTCGGCGATGCCGAGACTGGTGTGCAGGGCGATCGCCTCCCAGGTCAGGCGGGTCCGGTCCGCGGCCAGCCCTTGTTCGGTGAGGAACTCCGCGGCCAGGTCCGCGCCGTCCGCCTCGAACCGCCCGCCCCGCTCGCCCCGCTCGGTCAGCCCGGCGTCGTGCAGCACGCACGCCAGGAACAAGACCTCGTCGTCGTAGTCGTGCTCGGCCCGGAGCCCCTGCCGCTCCCCGATGGCCCTGCCGAACAGGTAAGTGCGCACGCTGTGGGTGAGAACGGCCTGCGAGGCGATCTCCTGGACGAACCCGTACGCCTTGCGGGTCAGTGGGGTGTCGGGAATCGCGAAGCCGGTGAAGTGATCTGTCATGGGTTCGATCGTGGCCGTCGAAGGGCCGTGTGGAAAGTGGCTGCAATGCCGTACTGCGCTAGATTCTGGCCATGCATGTGATCGGTGTGCTGGTGATGGACGGGGTGGTCGCCTTCGACATGACGGTGCCCGCCCAGGTCTTCGGCAGTTCCACCGGTGATCGGCACCGGCCGCTGTACGAGACGCGGTTGTGCACCTTCGGCGGTGCCGTTCGGACCTCGGAGCCCTTCGGCGCGATGCGGCTGGAGACCGCATGGGGCCTCGATGACCTCGCGGCGGCCGACACCCTTGTGATCCCCGGTCATTGGGACTTCCTGGAAGAGCCGCCCGGGGACGTCCTGGAGGCGGTGCGGGCGGCGGCCGGGCGCGGCGCCCGGATCGCCTCGATCTGTGCCGGGGCGTTCCTGCTCGCCGCCACCGGGCTGCTCGACGGACGGCGGGCGACCACGCATTGGGCCTACGCCGCCGAGTTGGCCCGGCGCCACCCCGCCGTCGAGGTCGACGCCTCGGTGCTGTTCACCGACAACGGCGATCTGCTCACCTCAGCCGGTGTGGCGGCCGGCATCGACCTGTGCCTGCATCTGGTCCGGCGCGATCACGGCTCGGTGGTGGCCGCTGAGACCGCTCGCCGGATGGTGATGTCCCCCCAGCGCGACGGAGGCCAGGCGCAGTTCATCCGGCACGCCGATCCCCGCGATCCGGGGACCGCGCTCCAGCCCGTCCTCACCTGGATGGAGTCCAACCTGCACCGGCCACTCAACCTCGGCGACATCGCCGGCCACGCTCGCGTCAGCGTACGGACCCTGACTCGCCGGTTCCGCGCCCAGGTCGGGACCACCCCCCTGCAGTGGCTGCTGCACGCCCGCGTCCGCCGCGCCCAGCACCTGCTGGAAAGCACCGATCTGCCGATGGGCCGGATCGCGGAAGCGGTGGGCATGGGCTCTCCCGCGACACTGCGCGCCCACTTCGCCCGCGCCGTCGGCACCTCCCCCCAGGCCTACCGCGCCGCCTTCCGGACTCGCCCCTGATCTGCCGGGCGTCACGGCGGATCAGGGCTCCGTGGATCAGAGGTCGGCGGATCAGGGGTCGGCTTCTTCGACGGCTTCCCTGGCGGCCTCGTCGTAGAGCTCGAAGAGCCGCAGGGGCGGGGCCTCGCCATCGTGCCGGTCACGCCCGCCCCGGTCGCGCAGAGCGGCCCAGCAGTCGGCGACCGCGGCCCGGGCCCGGCCGCCGGGCCAGTCCCGAGGGAGCAGTTCGGGCGGGAGCAGCGGATCGGGGTCCATCGCGCGGGTGAGCTCGGCGGCGAGCTCGATCTCGATGGCGAGCAGTTCCGTCCGGGTGAGCGGCTCCGGCCCGGTCACCCGGCGCAAGCGGGGACAGGCCACCTCGGCGAGCCGTTCGTATCCTGCGGCGACCTCTTGCAGCGGCCACAGGGACGCGGCCAGCCCGCGCGGTCCCGTTCGCCGCCCACGCGCAGCCGGGTGCAGGTGAGGTGGGTGAGTGCGGAGCCGAGGCCCAGCCGGTGCGCCTCGGCCTCGACGAGGTCGTCCCAGGGATTGGCGGAGACGTAGAGGCCGCCGTGCAGAGGGGCGCCACCGAGCCGCAGGATGGCCTCGCGCAGGCCGTCGCGCGTCGCCCGCGCGCTCTCCGGGACCGCGAAGGCGACCAGGTGCCAGAGGCCGTCCCACGGTTGCAGGCCCCGGTCCTGCCGGAAGGCGTGGCGCACGAACCCGGCGGCCAGGGCCGGTGAGTTCGTGACACCGCCGGCGGCTCGCAGGACGGCCTTGCGCCCTCGGCCCTCCCGGGTGAAGCGCCCTTCCTCGGCGAGCCGCCCGATGCACAGGCGGACCTGCTGATCGCTCATGCCGAGGATTTCGGCGACGGCGTAGAGTTCGCCGGCGTGGACCGTGCCGTCCCGGCGGACCAGCCCGTAGACGAGGGTGCGGGTCGGAACCTCGACCCGCGGGGTTTCCCCCCTCGGGCCCGCGGCCGTTCGACGGCTGTCACCCTCTCCCGCCTTCCGGGGCGGCGACGGGGCGGCGCATCGTGGTCACCGCTCCGAAACCCATGAGATCGCGCAGGTACGGCGTGTGCTCGGTCCCGGTGGCGGTGAAGCCGCGCCGTTCGTACAGCGCCCGGGCGCGCGGGTTGCCGTCGATGACGTCCAGCCGCACCTCCCGGTAGCCGAGGGCCGCCGCGACCGAGGCGACCTCCTCCAGCAGGAGGGTCCCGACACCGGCGCCCCGGCAGGCCGGGTCGACGGCGATGCCGTCCATCACCAGCTCGCCGGGGGCGGGGTCACGCTCCAGCAGGGCCAGCAGCGCGAGCCGGGGCAGGCCGGAGAGCAGCCCGTAGGAACGCAGCACGTCGCCCGCCGTCCCCCCGGTGAGCGCCCGGCCCGCGTGCCGGTATCCCGCCAGTCCGACGAGCCGGTCCCCGGCCAGCGCCGCGACGGCCCGGTCGTGGTTCAGATGCGCCGCGATGAAACCGACGGCCTTGTCCGGCGGGTTGAGCGCCGGACCGAGCTTGCGGCCGAAGGCCTCCCAGTAGAGCTCGGCCGCCCGCCGCTCGGCACCGGGCGGCACGCCTCGCCGGATCGTGATCACTTGACTGCTCCCCATATCGCCCGATTGTATTACGATCGTTCTTGCAACGATAGTTTTTTGAGGGAGATGTCATGGATTGCAGGAAGACCGGCGCGGGTGAGACCGCATGGTGAGCCGGCGCGTGCGCAGATCGCTGATCGCGGTGCTCGTCCTCGTCCTCCTGGCGGTGGCGGGAGCGGGAGTGGTCGTCGTCCAGAACACCTACGATCTGCGTGAGGAGCGGGTGACGATCCCCGCGGGCCCGCACCCGCTGAACGGCGTGCTCGCCACACCCGCCTCCGGGAGAGGGCCGTTCGGGCTGGTCGTCTTCGTGCACGGTGACGGCCCCGTCGACGCGACCCACGACGGCTTCTACCGCCCCATGTGGGAGGCGTTCGCCCGCGCGGGTTACGCCTCGCTCTCCTGGAACAAGCCCGGAGTCGGCGGCTCCGCGGGCAACTGGCTGGACCAGAGCATGGAAGAGCGGGCGAAGGAGGTGGAGACCGCCATCGCGTGGGCCCGCTCCCGCCACGACCTCGACGCCGGCCGCGTCGGGCTCTGGGGTGCCAGCCAGGCGGGCTGGGTGCTGCCCAAGGTCACCGCCCGCGTCCCGGATCTGGGCTTCGTGATAGCCGTCTCGCCCGCGATCAACTGGCTCCGCCAAGGCCGCTACAACCTGCTCGCCGAGATGCGGGCCGACGGCGCGACCGCCGCCGAGATCCGGGGCGCCGTCGACCGCAGCGACAAGACGCTGCGCCTGCTGCGCGCGGAGTCGTCCTTCGAGCAGTACCGGCAGGCCATGGGAGGGGAGGCGGACGGTCTCACCGCGGACCGCTGGCGGTTCATCCTGCGCAACCACACCGCCGACGCGACCGAGGATCTCCGGCATCCGGCGACCGGCCGAATCCCCACCCTGCTCGTCCTGGCCGGCCACGACCTCAACGTCGACGTCGCCGAGACCGAGGCCGTCTACCGCGACACCCTCTCGGCGCTCCAGGTCAGGCGCTACCCGGACGCGGACCACTCCCTGGTCCGCCAGAGCCTCGCGGAGTCGGAGCTCAAGCTCACCCTCACCGCGATCCTCGCCCCCCGGTCGCTGGCCCCGGCCGGCTTCTTCGACGACATGGTCGCCTTCCTGCGCGATCCCGGCAGGGCGACGAGACGGTGATCGGCGAGCGGGCAACCGGTCACCGACGCCTGGGCGAAGACGCCGAGCAGCTTCCCGCGGCCTTCGCCGAAGCGTTCGACTCCGGCAACGCGGAGCACCTCGACCGCCTCTACGACGATCCGGGCGTGCTCGTCCCCGGACCGGGGCATCCCGTCACGGGCGAGGCACGGGCCGCCGCCGACCGGCACCCGGTGGTGGTCGGCTCCCGCGCGTACGGGCTGGAGACCGAGGAGTCCGACGCGGACCGGCGCGGCGTCTTCGCCGCGCCGGTCCCGCTGTTCTGGCGGCTGGACAAACCTCCGATGGACGAGCACCGCGACCGGCTGCTGGCGCTGCGCCGGGGCGAGATCCCGCGGTCGGCGCCGGCCCCGGCGATCAGCCCACCGGCACCGGGCCGCCGGTCGCGGCGGGCAGCGTGATGCGCACGCAGGTGCCGTGGCCGGGCCTGCTGCTGATGCGCACCTCGCCGCCGTGCATCGCGACGATCTTGTCGGCGATGGCCAGGCCCACCCCGGTGCCGCCGATCGCCCGCTCCTCGACGCCGGGGGCGCGGTAGAAGTCCTTCAGGACGTGGTCGAGATCGGCGGGGTCTATGCCGATGCCGCTGTCGCGCACCTCCACCGCCGGGACGGGACCGGCGATGACGGCGACGTCCACGTTCCCGCCGGGCGGGGTGAACTTGACGGCGTTGTCCACCACCTGGTCCAGCGCGTGCTCCAGGCGGCCGGCGTCGACCCACACCATCACGTGCTCCGGCGCGTGCAGGCGGATGTCCAGCTGGCCGGTACGGGCGTCGGGGGTGAACCGGTCGACCGTACGGCGGGCGAGGGCGACCAGGTCCGTCCGCGTCGGGCGGTGGGAGACGGTGCGGGCGTTGAGGCTGGCGATCAGCAGCAGCTCGTCGATCAGCCGCAGGATGCGGTGGCTGTTGCGCTCGATGACGCGCAGGAACCTCTGCTCGGTCACCTCGTCCAGGTCACCGTCCTGGATGAGCTGCAGGTAGCTGCCGATCGAGGTCAGCGGGGTGCGCAGCTCATGGTTGACGGTGCGCAGGAACTGGTTCTTCAGCTCCTCCACGTCGCGCAGCCGGTGGATGATCTCGTCGGCCCGCTGGGTGTAGTGGTGGGCCTCCAGCAGCCCGGCGGTGCTGGCTCCCAGGGTGATCAGCGCCTGCCGCTGGGGCGGGCTCAGCCTGCGCGGCACGTGGTCCATCACCGCCACCGCGCCCAGGGCGTGGTCGTGGCTGCTGACGATGGGCGCGCCCGCGTAGAAGCGCACGTACGGCGGCCCGGTCACCCAGGGGTTCTCGCGGAAGCGCGGGTCGGCCAGCGCGTCGGGGACCTCCAGCACCTGGCGGCCGCAGATGACGTACGCGCAGGCCGTCGCCTCTCTGGCGCCGTGGGTCGCGGTGACGCCGACCCGGCCCTTGTACTCCTGGCCGTCGGCGCCGACCAGGGTGACGAGGGCGATCGGCGCCTGGCAGACGGTCGCGGCCAGCTGGGCGATGGCGGAGAAGTCGGGTTCGGGCACGGTCCGCAGCGACTGCAGCTCGGCCAGCTCCGCGAGGCGCTCGTCCTCGTCGGGCGGCCGGGGAACGGCGGTCATCGGATCCCACCCCCTCACACTCGCGGTTCACGTGCGGCGGTCGCGGTGGGCGGGGGTCCCGCTACGGCTCGCAGACCCGGAAGTCCGGAGGCGTCGTACCCCAAAAATCACGGCATAACGGTTATGCGATGCAAAGGTTCTACATTCCGCCGAGCAGCTCCCACCAGGGGTCGATCTGCGGTGCGTCGCCGGCGTCGATCCGGTCGCCCGGCCGGGGGATCGCGAGCCGCACGCCACAGGCCTTGGCCTCGTGCCACAGCCGGTCGACGGGCTCGGCCCAGGGGTGCAGGGCGAGGCTGAACGTCGCCCAGTGCACGGGCAGGAGCAGCTCGCCGCCCAGATCGAGATGGGCGGCGACCGCCTGCTCGGGGTCCATGTGGATGTCGGGCCAGCTGGGGCTGTAGGCGCCGATCGGCATGAGCGTCAGGTCGAAGGGGCCGTGCGCGGCGCCGATCCGGGCGTAGCCGTCGAAGTAGCCGGAGTCGCCTGCGTAGAACACCCGCCGCCGTGCGCCCGCGACCACCCAGGAGCCCCACAGGGTGTCGTTGCGGCGCAGGGTGCGCCCGGAGAAGTGCCGGGCCGCGGTGGAGGTGAACCTCAGGCCCGCGACGATCGCCTCCTCCTCCCAGTCGAGCTCGACGATGCGGCAGGAGGGCACGCCCCAGCGCTCCAGATGGGCGCCGATCCCCAGCGGGACCAGGAACGGCGCGGTCTGCGCCGCGGTGAGCGCGCGCACCGTCGCCCGGTCGAGGTGGTCGTAGTGGTCGTGCGAGATCGCGACCGCGTCGAGCGGCGGAAGGCCCGCCAGCGGGACCGGCAGCGGGTGCAGCCGCCGCGGGCCGGCGATCGGGACGGGGGAGGCGCGCTCGCTCCACACGGGGTCGAACAGCACCCGCCGCCCCTCGATCTCGACCAGCGTGGTCGCGTGGCCGTACCAGACGGCGCTCAGGCCGGTCTCGGACGGCGGCGTGGCCGGGGAGGCCACCAGCGGGACGGGGCCCGCCGGCCGTCGCCCGTCCCGGTCGAGGAGCATCCGGGCGAGGAGCCTCGGCGCGCTGCTCGGCGGGACCAGGTCCGCCGGCACGGAGTTGCGGAAGGCCCCGTCGCGGAACTGCGGCGACCGGAGCACGCGCGCCAGCCGCTCGCCGGCGACCCTGCCGCCCAGCTCCGCCGGGACGTTCCGCAGCGCCCATCCGGCGGCGGCCAGCGCCAGCCCGCCCGCGACCAGACGCCCGGCCGATCCTCTTCCCGCCATGCGGCACACTCTCCTCGCGCGTCGACCCTGACCGTTCAACTGATCGCCGGCCTGTGGTGTTCCCGGGACGCGAGGCACCGCCGGCGGTACGGCGGGCGGAAGGCGGGGTCCGCGGGCCGCCCCGCGCCGCGCGGTCACGCCAGATGCCGCTCCACGGTGGCGACCTTGGCGTCCATCCGGCCGCCCGCTCCCTCGCGGATGTCGGCCTTCAGCACCAGGCTGACGCGCCCGCACCGGGCCTCGACCGCCGCCACCGCGTCCCTGACGACGGACATCACCTGATCCCAATCGTCGCCTTCGAGTGTGGTGAACATCGCATCGGTCCGGTTCGGCAGGCCGGAGGCCCGCACCACCCGGACGGCCTCGGAGACCGACTCGCCGACGTCCTCACCCGAGCCGATCGGCGTCACGCTGAACGCCACAAGCACCGACATGGCCTCTCCCCTCTGGAATCCTCTCCAACGGCCACCACGCTACGGGCCGTCTCAGAGGCTGGTCATGGCCGGCTCCTTCGGAGATGCGGACCTCGCCGGAGTCCGCCGGCAGCACCTCGACCCGCCGTCCAGGTGTTCGACCACGAGCATGGGAACATCGGCGGTGAGGTCGAGCTCGGCCGGGGATGGGCGTCCCCTCTGTCAGCCCCGGCCGCACCCGCCCCCGGGACAGGGCGAGCCAGGACTCAACATCACTTTAAGTGACACGTATATCGATTTTTGTCACTTTCTGCGATGGCGACTGATAGTGGTGAGGCATGGTTTCTCACCGATGGCGCACCACCGTCCGCGACCCGGCGCAGCGCCAGGCCGATGCCGGGTAGCGGCATGACGCCGCGCCGCACGGCGGCGTTCGCCGTGCTGTACGCCACCGCGGTGCTCGTCGGCCGGATGGACCTGATCGGCGGGACGGAGCTGGGGCTGATGTGGCCGGCCGCCGGGGTGGGGGTGGTGTGGCTGCTGGCCCAGCGGCGTGCGCGGTCCCGGTGGCTGGACGTATCGGCCCTGGCGGCGATCACACTCGCAGGCAACCTGGTGACCGGGGCGGGCCTGCCGCTGAGTGCCGCCCTCACGGCGGCCAACATCGCGCAGCTGCTGGTCTTCCTGGCCGTGTTCACCCGTTCCTGCCCGCAGGTGTGGAACGCACCGGGCTGGGGGGGCTTTGAGCGGGTCCAGCACCTGTGGGGGCTGCTGGCGGCCGCGCTCACCGGTGCCGGGGTCGGCGCGCTCATCGGCCCGGCCGCGCTGGAGGCCTCCGACGGCCGGTGGTCGGCGGTGTCGGCCGCGGTGTGGCTGACACGCAACCTCGTCAGCATCCTGGTGATCACGGCGCTCGGCCTGCGTCTGGGGCGCTTGTCCGAGCGCCGGCCCGGCGTCTTGACGCGACCGGCGGCGGCCCGGCAGGTGGTCCGCGAGAGGCTGGCCCGCACCCCGGACTGGCGCGTCGCGGAGTTCTGCGCCCTGGTTGCGACCTCGGCCGTGGCCTACACCGCGACGTTCTGGATCCTGCGCGACCTGCCGCTGACGTTCCTGCTGATGAGCGTGACGGTGTGGGCCGCCGTACGGTTCGGTGCCACCTTCACGGCCCTGCACGCCCTGATCACCGGCACCGCCGCCGTCGCCTTCACCGCCTACGGCGGCGGCCCGTTCGCCGCGATCGGATCCCCCACCACCCGGGTGCTGGTGGCGCAGGTCTTCGTCGGCATGGTCACCGTGATCGGCCTGGCCCTGGCGCTCGGCCGCGACGAACGCGAGACGCTCTTCAGGCAGCGGGCCGCCGCCGAACGGGAGCTCGGCGCGCAAGCCGGGATGCTGACGGCGATCGTCGAGGCGATGCACGACGGGCTGGTGGTCGTCGACGCCGACGGGCGCGTCGTCATGAGCAACCCGGCCGCCCGGCGCCTGCTGGGAACCGGGACCGCCGCCTCGGCTTCCGTCTCGGTCCCCTTCGAGGCGTACCGGCTGCTGCATCCCGACGGCACGCTCATCGGCGAGCGGCAGCAGCCGCACATGCTGGCCCTGTCCGGCCACGAGGTGCGCGACATGGACGTCCTCGTCTGCCCGCTGGACGGACGCGAGGAGCACCTGCTCAGCGTCAGCTCCACCCGGCTGCCCGCCCACGACCGGGCGGCGGTCGTGGTGTTCCACGACGTCACCGCCGAGCGGCGCCGGCGCGACGAGCTGACGGCTTTCGCCGGCATCGTCGCCCACGACCTGCGCAACCCCCTGTCCACCGTCAGCGCCTGGGCCCAGCTGCTGACCGACGCCCTCGATGCCGGGCCCGCCGGTGAGGCGACCGGTGAGCTGGCCGACGGCCTCGCCCGCATCCAGCGCGCCGCCGCCCAGATGCAGGAACTGATCGACGATCTGCTGGCCCACGCCACCGCGCGGGACGCCCCCCTGACCCCCGAGCCGGTCGCGCTCGAGTCCGCCGTGCGGCAGGTCGCCGCGGC
>NZ_CDRNDK010000188.1:0-11381 GCF_977012225.1 Planomonospora algeriensis
GCTCCCACAACTCCTCCGGCGAGGACACCCCACCCGGGAAACGGCACGCCATCCCCACGATCGCGATCGGTTCGCGCGCCGAGTCGGTGAGGGAACGGTTCTGCGCGCGCAGCCGTTCCGTCTCCTTCAATGAGGAACGCAGGGCCTCGATGAGCTTGGTGTCGTTCGCAGTCATTCTCGCCTCGTACTCTTCGCGCTACCGAAAAATGGGATCTACACGCTCGGGACGTTCTCGGTGATCGTTCGCATCACCGCTGGAGCGTGGGAGTTCAGGTAGAAGTGGCCACCTCGGAAGACCTGCATGTCGAAGGCACCGCTGGTGTGTTCCTTCCAGCGGATCGCCTCGTCCAGTGAGACATGCGGATCGTTGTCACCGACCAACGCGACGACGGGCGCGTCGATCTTGATCCCGGGTGGGCATCGGTAGGTCATGACGGCCGTATAGTCGCCACGCAGCGAGGGCAGGATCATGCTCACGACCTCCGGGTCGTCCAGCATGCGCAGGTCGGTTCCCCCGAGTCGCCGTACCTCGGCCAGGAGCGCCTGGTCGCCCTCTTTGTGCACCGTCTCGTCGCGGGTGCAGGAGGGCGCGCGCCGGCCCGACGCGAACAGCACCAGTGGTGAGACGCCGTGCGTCATCAGCCTTCTGGACACTTCGAACGCGACCACGGCGCCCATGCTGTGGCCGAAGAAGGCCATCGGCCGGTCGGCCAGCGGCACGATCTCTTCGGCGAGCCGGTCCGCGAGCGTCGCGATGTCGTCGATGCACGGTTCGTGGCGGCGTTCCTGCCTGCCCGGATACTGGACGGCCAGGACGTCCAGTCGTGAAGAGAGCTGTTTGGCGACGGGGTGGAAATACGAAGCCGAGCCACCCGCGTGCGGGAAGCAGACCAGGCGGGTGGCTGACGGCGGTGCGGTTTGGAACGACCGCAGCCACGTCGCGGTTTCGTTGATCACTTGTGCTCCTTCTCCTGGTTCACCGGGAGGACCATGAATTCGGCGCCTCGAAGGCTTCCGGCTCACTCCAGGAAGGGAGATGAGCGGGGACCTCGCCGTTCTGGGCCTGAATCGCGAAGGTGCACGACAGGGCCGCCATCACTGCGGCCACCTCTTCCTGGTCGGGCTCGCCGTGGACGAACCGGAACACGACCTCGTCGTCGCCGGCCATCACATCGGCAGGTTTCCGTGCTTGCGGTACGGGACCTTCGCGCTTTTCGCGCGGAGCATGGCGAGCGACCGGGCCAGGACCGCTCTGGTCTCGGCCGGATCGATCACGTCGTCCACCAGGCCGCGTTCCGCGGCGTAGTAGGCGTGCATGAGTTCCTGCCGGTACTCCTTGATCATCTTCGCGCGCATCGCCTCCGGGTCGTCGGCCGCGCTGATCTCCTTGCGGAACACGACGTTCGCCGCGCCCTCGGCGCCCATGACGGCGATCTCGTTCGTCGGCCAGGCGAATGACAGATCCGCGCCGATGGAACGGGAATCCATCACGATGTAGGCCCCGCCGTACGCCTTGCGCAGGATGACCTGGATGCGCGGGACGGTGGCGTTGCAGTACGCGTACAGCAGCTTCGCCCCGTGCCTGATGATGCCGGCGTGCTCCTGGTCCTTGCCGGGGAGGAAGCCCGGCACGTCGACCAGGGTGATCAGCGGGATGCTGAACGCATCGCAGAACTGAACGAATCGCGCCGCCTTCTCCGAGGCGTCGATGTCCAGCGCCCCGGCCATCGAGGAGGGCTGGTTGGCCACGATCCCCGCCACGTGGCCGTCGATCCTGGCCAGTGCGCAGATGACGTTGGTCGCCCACAGGGTGTGCACCTCGAAGAAGTCGCCGAGGTCGACGATCTCCCTGATGACTTCACGGATGTCGTACGACTGGTTGAGCTCGACGGGCACGATGTCGAGGAGCGCTTCGCAACGCCGGTCGGCCGGGTCGGTCGTCGGCAGGTCGGGCGGCGCCTCGCGGTTGTTGGCCGGCAGGAGCGACAGGAGGTAGCGGACCTCCTCGAGGCAGTCCGCCTCGTTGTCGTAGACGAATCCGGCGGCGCCCGAGAGCGTTCCGTGCACCCGGGCGCCGCCGAGCCCGTCATGGCTGATCTGCTCGCCGGTCACGGCCTCGACCACGCTCGGGCCGGTGATGTACATCTGCGAGATGCCGTCGACCATGAACGTGAAGTCGGTCAGCGCCGGAGAGTAGGTGGCGCCGCCGGCGCACGGGCCGAGCATCACGCTGATCTGGGGGATGACCCCGGAGGCCCGCACGTTGCGCTGGAAGATCCCGCCGTAGCCGGCCAGGGCGGTCACGCCCTCCTGGATCCTGGCACCGGCTCCGTCGCTGAGGCTGACGAGCGGCGCGCCCGTCGCCGCCGCGAGATCCATCAGCTTGTGGATCTTCTGGGCGTGCGCCTCGCCCAGCGAGCCGCCGAAGATCCGGAAGTCGTGGGCGTAGGCGAAGACCGTGCGTCCGTGCACGGTGCCCCAGCCGGTCACGACGCCGTCGGTGTACGGCCGCCGGTTCTCCATGCCGAAGCCGCTGGCTCGGTGCCTGCGCAGCTGCTCGATCTCGGTGAAGCTGCCGGGGTCGAAGAGCAGTGCCAGCCGCTCGTCGACGGTGAGCTTGCCTTTGGCCCGCTGCTGTTCCGTGGCGGACTGGACGTCACCGCTGCGCGCCTGATCCTTGATCATGCCGAGTTCGGCGACCCTCTCCCGCAGCGAAAGAGGGTCCAGGCCGCGTTCTGTGGTCAGAGTCACGTTGCGTATATCCTCTCGGCAAATAAGCAGGGATATTCGACAATGCGTCATTCGTTGCGTGAACGGATGCCCCGCCTCATTCACGCCTCATTCCAGCTCATGGCGCGCGGCGCAGCTACCGGGGTTCGCCCCTAAAGATCCGGCGGGGATCCCCCTACGAAATCCCCTGCGGCGGGCCGGGGAGAACAAGGGTCCGATGCGCGATGCCGGCCGGCGCGGGCTGCCTATGATCGGGGGCGTGACCCGTCCGCCGAGCCTGATGGCCATCAGCGATCTCCACGTTCGGCATCCGGACAACCGCCGGTTCGTCGAGGACCTGCGTCCCGGATCGAGTGACGACTGGCTGCTCGTGGCCGGGGACGTCGGCGAGTTCGTGGCCGACGTGGCCTGGGCGCTGCGCCTGCTGAGCGAGCGGTTCTCCACCGTGGTGTGGGTTCCGGGCAACCACGAGCTCTGGACCCCGGCCGACGATCCGGTGCAGCTGCGCGGCGAGGCACGTTACCGCCATCTGGTCGGGCTCTGCCGCGATCTGGGCGTGGTGACCCCCGAAGACCCCTATCCGGTCTGGGAGGGGAGCGGCGGGCCGGTGACGGTGGCGCCGCTGTTCCTCTTGTACGACTACACCTTCCGCCCGCCCGGCGCGTCGACCCGGAGGGCGGCGCTGAAGCGGGCCTACGACGCCGGCGTGGTCTGCACGGACGAGTTCCTCCTGCATCCGGACCCCTACCCGAGCCGCGAGGCGTGGTGCAGGGCCAGGGTCGGCGAGACGGCGGCACGGCTCGCCGCGCGCGACCGCGGCCTCGCCACCGTCCTGGTGAACCACTATCCGCTGGTCCGCGAGCCCACCCGGGTTCTGCGCCATCCCGAGTTCGCGCAGTGGTGCGGCACCGAGCTCACCGCCGACTGGCACATCAGGTACGGCGCCGCGGCCGTGGTCTACGGTCACCTGCACATTCCGCGCAGCACCGTCTACGACGGCGTGCGATTCGAAGAGGTCTCCGTCGGATACCCGCGCGAGTGGAAACCGCGAGCCGTCCGGCCCGCACCGCGCGCGATCCTGTCTGCTTAGTGGCCCCTAGGGTTACCCGGCTTCTCCGGTTCCGCCGACAATGATGTCGCTCGGCCGTATATGAGCCCGTGCTCCATGCGAGTCCTGCAGCACGTTAGGAGAAACCGTTGGACTTTGGCCTTTTCTATTTCGCTGACGAGGCAAGAGCAGGAACCGACCAGTACCGGCTGTTACTGGAAGGGGCCCGATTCGCCGACACCCACGGTTTCTCCGCGGTGTGGACGCCGGAGCGGCACTTCCATGAATTCGGCGGCCGTTACCCCAACCCCGCCGTCACCGGCGCGGCCATCGCGGCCGTGACCGAACACGTCGCGATCCGCGCGGGAAGCGTGGTGGCCCCGCTGCACCACCCGGCGCGCATCGCCGAGGAGTGGGCGGTCGTGGACAACCTGTCCGGCGGCCGCGCCGGCGTCTCCTTCGCCCCCGGCTGGCATCTGGGCGACTTCGCGCTCCGGCCGGAGAACTACGGCGACCGCAGGCAGGTGACGATCGACACGATCGACACCGTGCGGCGCCTGTGGCGGCAGGAGTCGGTGGAGCTGAGCGACGGAGCCGGTGAGCCGGTCAAGGTCCGGACCCATCCGGCCCCGGTCCAGCCGGAGCTGCCGGTCTGGCTCACCAGCTCGGGCAACCCCGAGACGTTCCGCCAGGCGGGCGAGCTCGGCGTCGGCGTCCTCACCCACCTGCTCGGCCAGAGCCTGGACGACCTGGTGCGCAAGGTCGCCGACTACCGCGAGCACTTCGCCGGGAACCACGGCGGCACCGGCCACGTCGTGCTGATGCTGCACACCTTCCTCGGCGAGGACCGGGCCCGCGTGCGCGAGGTGGTCCACCAGCCGTTCACCGACTACCTGCGCAGTTCGCTCGGGCTGGTCATGAAGGCGGCCGAGGACCTGATGCCCGGCCTGGACCCGGACGCGATGGATCCCGAGGACATCGAGTTCCTCCTCGAGGTCTCCTTCGACCGCTACTTCGACACCGGAGGGCTCTTCGGCACGGTCGACGACGGCATGGCCCTGCTCCGGTCCCTCGAGGAGGTCGGCGTCGACGAGATCGGCTGCCTCATCGACTTCGTCCCCGACACGGACGCCGTCCTGGAGAGCCTTCACCACCTCGACCGGCTCAAGCAGCGGTGGGAGGCGCGGTGAGTGATGATCGATAGTCTGAGGATGCGACGTGTGCTCGGCCACTATCCGACGGGGGTGGTCGTGATCGCCGCGATGTCGGACGGCGAGCCGTACGGTTTCACGGTCAACTCCTTCACCTCGGTCTCCCTCGACCCGCCGATCGTGGCCTTCTGCGCCGCCCGCACCTCGACCACGTGGCCGCGGATCAGGAACGCGGGCGCCTTCACCATCAGCCTGCTGGGCGCCGGCCAGGCCGCGGTGTGCCGATCGTTCGCGACCAAGGGCGCCGACCGCTTCTCCGGCGTCGGCTGGTCCGTGAAGGAGAACGGCCATCCGGCGATCGACGGCGCGCTGGCCTGGATCGACTGCGTCCTGGAGACGAGCCAGCCGGTGGGGGACCACGAGCTGATCCTGGCCAGAGTCATCTCGCTGGCCACGAACGACGGCGACGGGGACCCGCTGGTCTTCCATCGGGGAGGGCTGCACCGGGTGGGCGCCGACGTCCTGGCGACGCCCCGCGGGGCCCTCCAGGCGGTTCCGTGATCCGTGTTCCCTGCTCCGCGCAGGCCCAGGTCCCGGTCCGGACCTGGGCCTTCGCCTTGCGCCCCGGTCCCCGCCGGCGGCCGGCGCCGCGCGTTGCCGTCTCCGGAGCGCCGTCCCGTCAGAGGGCGGCCGGCCCCGCGGGGGTAGACGTGTCCCAGCGCGTGGCCGGGCGGCAGGACGCAGCGCCGATGAGCGCTCTCGTGCGGGCAGCGCAGGGCCGCCTCCCTGCGCGGCAGCACCGCCTGCGCGGCAGATCCGTGGCCACCGCCCGAGACGCCTCCGAGGACGCCGTACTGCCCGTCCGGCATTGAGTGCTCCCAACCAGGTGTCGGATCGGCCGTGGCCGCGGGCTCGAAATCCTACAGTTATATCCCCATAGGGCACATAACTACCTTTTGACGCTTCCATGCTGATCAATGTCAGGATCCGGGATCGTCCTCATCCGGAACCCCATAGCACCGTGATAGGGATCCTTTGCCAGATTCCCGGCGAACTCCTCGGCCAATATCGTGACGGCACCTCGCCTGACCACCCCCCACCGGCCGAGGAGGCCCGACAGAGATGTCAAGGATGTCAAGGATCCCCCGCTCCGCCCTCGCGTTCGCCCTCGGACTCGCCTTCGTCGCGATCGCTGCCCCCGCCCAGGCCGCTCCCGTCTCCGCCGCCCCCGTCGCCGAGACGGCCCGCACCGCGCAGGCCGCGGTCCGGGTCATCCGTTACGACGCGAGCCGGGCCGCCGAGTTCCGCTCCGTCGTCGACCAGGCGGCCCAGCTCTGGAACGGCACCGTGAGCAACGTCCGCCTCGTCGCGGGAAGCCCCGCCGACCTCGTCGTCCGGGCGGACAACGGCTGGCCGCGCGCCCAGCCCGTCGGCCTGGGGCGGGGCACCGTCTGGATGGGCCGGCAGGCCACGGGTCAGGGATACGACCCGCTGCGCATCGCCACCCACGAGATCGGCCACATCCTGGGCCTGCCCGACCGGCGCACCGGCCGGTGCACCGACCTGATGTCGGGATCGAGCGCGGGCACCGGATGCACCAACCCCTACCCGAGCACCGCCGAGAGGACGGCGGTCGACCGGAACTTCGCGGGCTTCGCTCCCCCGGCGGTGGAGTTCGGCGAGGTCTACGTCGACGCCCCCGCCGGCGCGACGCCGTAACCGCGCGCCCCTCCCGGCGTCCCGTCCGGGTCCTCCGGCGCACGGCGACGGCCCCGGCGGGGCGGGGGCCACCGGGACGCGGACGGGACACCGGGACGCGGACAGGGCACCAGGACGCGGACGGGACACCGGGTGTCCCCGGGCTTCCCCCGGGCGGAGGGGGACTGGGGACGCCCGGTGAGAACGGGCCGGTTCCCGGGCAGGAGGTGCTCGTGACCAAGACCCGTATCAGCGTCTCCTGCGACGCGGCCGCCGGCCCCGAGCGGGTGTTCGCCGTCCTGACCGACTGGCCCCGGCACGACGAGTGGATGGTCCTGACCCGCGCACGTGTCGCGGCCGGCGACGGGCGCAGCGCCGGAAGCAGGCTGGCGGCCTTCACCGGTTTGGGCCCGCTCGGCTTCCTGGACACCATGGAGATCACCCTGTGGGATCCGCCGTCGGCGGTCGGGGTCCGCCACACCGGACGGCTGGTGCGCGGCACCGGTGTCTTCCGGGTGCTGCCCCGCGAGGACGGCGGCAGCACGATCCTCTGGGAGGAGGAGCTCGATCTGCCGTTCGGCGCCGCCGGACGGCTCGGCTGGCCGCTGCTGCGCCCGCTGAACGAGGCGCTGTTCCGGCTCTCCCTGCGTCGCCTGGCCGAGCTCAGCTCACCGTGAGGACCGCCGCTCGTGGCCCGGCGACCCGGCGGCCCGGATCTCCCGGCCGGCGGGCGGGCGTTCCTCCCCGGAGCGTTCCTCCCTCGGAGCGGGTCCGCCGGTCAGCGGCCGGTGAGGTCGCGTCCCGAGTCGCGGGGGGCCGGTCCCGTCGGCTCGTCGTGGATGACCTCACCGTGGATGACGGGACCGGACCCGCCGGTCCGGCCGCGCGCCGCCTCGTCGAAGGAGGCGCCCATCGGGCCGAACGGCGTGCCGAAGGCGAGTCCGGGACCGCCGGTCCGCGCGGCCAGCGTGCGGACCCTGCGGGCGAAGAACCAGGTGCCGAGCCTGCGCATCAGCGGCCGGGTGAACGGCAGCACGAACAGGAACCCGGCGATGTCGGTGAGGAAGCCCGGAGTGAGCAGCAGCGTCCCGCCCGCGACGATCATGGCGCCGTCGGCGAGCTCCCGGTCGGGCATGCGCCCGCCCTGCAGCGCGGTCTGCAGGCTCTGCCAGGCCCTGCGGCCCTCGCGGCGGACGATCCAGGCGCCGAGGAGGCTGTCGGCCAGCAGCAGGGCAGCCGTCAGCGGGCCGCCGATGACCTGCCCCACCTGGATCAGCGCCCAGATCTCCAGGACCGGGACGACCAGGAAGGCCAGGAAGAGTAGAAGGCGCATCGTTTCCTCACTCATGCGGACGCCGTACGACAGTGACAACGTCTGCGGCGCCCTCCGCGTTCCTCGGCGTTCCCCGGCGTTCCCCGGCGCCTCCGTTCCCGGGAACGGGGAGCCGCGCCGCCCGCCCGCCCGCAGGCGAGAAGGGCGCCGATTATCCCGTTGAAAAGCCGCCGGGCGGATCGTACGCTGGCCGTACTCACTCCTGCCGGGCCCACCCGGCCGATCATGAGAAGGCGATGCCATGGTCACCGCCCGGTCACCCCGGGGCGGATGACGGTCAGGCCGTTCCATCGGCCGATGCGGTGCGTGCCGACACGCGCCCGTTCGTCGTGCCCCGGTCTCCCAGAGATCCTCTCGCCCGCGCGGCGCCGGTCGCCGCGCACCTGATCTGGAGCACACGGAATGTCGCACGACTCCTTGTCCGCGTGGTACGCGGACTTCTTCACCGAACTGCCCAACGCCTTCTGGCGCGCGGCCGTACCGCAGCAGGCAACCGCGGCCGAGGTCGACTTCGTCGCCCGCCTGAGCGGGCTGCGCCCCGGCGCCCGGGTGCTGGACGTGGCGTGCGGCAGCGGCCGGCACGCCCTCGAACTCGCCCGGCGCGGTTTCCGGGTCACCGGCCTTGACGTCTCGGCCGAGGCCATCGGGTACGCCCGCGGCGCCGCCGAGCGGGAAGGACTCGACGTCGACCTGCGCCTGGGCGACATGCGGGCCCTCCCCTCCGATGTCCGCGCCGATGCGGCGATCTGCATGGGCAACGCCTTCGGCTACCTGGAGCACGCCGGAACGCGGGAGTTCCTCGCGGGCCTCGCCGCTCTCGTCGTCCCCGGCGGCGCGCTGGTCC
The DNA here is from genome assembly GCF_977012225.1 of Planomonospora algeriensis. Taxonomy (NCBI): domain Bacteria; kingdom Bacillati; phylum Actinomycetota; class Actinomycetes; order Streptosporangiales; family Streptosporangiaceae; genus Planomonospora; species Planomonospora algeriensis. The sequence goes on from NZ_CDRNDK010000188.1 coordinate 8,805, forward strand.
TGGACTACGGGTTCGTGGCCGAGTCGCTGCTGCCCGGCCTGGTCCTGGAGGAGCCGCCGATGACGCTCGGCGGGATCGAAGCCGTCTCGGTCAACGAGTACGACGCGGCCGGCAGCCGCTGGCTCACCTCGTTCACCTTCCGCCGGGGGACGCAGGAGCACCGCGGGACCTCCGTGCAGCACGTCTACACCGCGGCGGAGGTCGTCCGGCTCGTCACCGAGGCGGGCTTCACCGGCGTCGGATTGTACGGCGACGCCGACGGCGCACCGTTCCGGTTCGGCAGCCCCCGGCTGCTCCTGGTCGCACGACGGCCGTAGGCCGGCGGCCGGAGGTCCGGGAACGGCTCCGGACCTCCGGCCGCCGGGAACGCTCAGGTCGCCCGCGCGGCGAAGCGGCGCGCCACGAAGGCGACGAACGCCTCGACCAGCCGCATGGTCAGCACCTCGATCACGACGACGGCCGCCTTGGCGAGAAGGGATGACAGGAAGTCGCTCATGGGAACCCCCAGGGTCGGAGCCGCTCGAGACCGGGTCCGCGGGCCGCGTTCGCGGCCGGGTCCGCGGCGTGGGGCGGCCTGCGCGTGCTTTCTCATTCCTCCCGGTCGGGGGCGGGCGCCTCCGGCCCGGCGGTGTCGGTGATGCCGGTGGTGTCCTCCCGGCGCACGGCGGGCGCGCTCCGGCGCAGCAGCGACTCGGCCGCCGCCCCCCAGGACGGTCGCGGCGGCGGCGCCGCCGAGACCGATGGACCACCCGATGGGTCCCAGGGGCCGTGAACCGAAGAACCGGCTGACCCCCGGGGTCGAGACGACGCCGCACAGGACGGCGAGGGAGGCCAGCGCGGCGAGCACGACCACCGGGTCCCGCCCTCCTTTGGCGAGGGTCTGCAGCAACTGCGCCGCCACCAGGGCGACCAGCCCGATCGTGTCCGCCCGCCCGCGCGTCCCGGTCAGCCGGCCGGCCAGCCAGGCCGCCGACGCGGCGGCCGCGGTGGTGACGGCCCGCAGGTGGATGTCGCAGGTCAGGGAGGCGCCGAGCGAGTTCTCCGGCCCCTCGGCCAGCAGCCGCTCCGGACTCGCCGCGGCGGGAGGCCGTACGGCCACCACCATGGCGGGCAGCATGTCGGTCAGCAGATTGACCAGCAGCAGCTGCCGGGCGTTCAGCGCGCTGCGGCCGGTGAGCAGATTGGACCCGACCGTGAAGGCGATCTCTCCGATGTTGCCGCCGAGCAGGATGCTCAGCGAGTCGCGGACCGAGCTCCACATGGCCCTGCCCTCGATGATCGCGTCGACGATCGTCTCGATGCGGTCGTCGGTCACCACGACGTCCGCCGCCGTCCGGGCGGCGGGCGTGGCGCGGGAGCCGAGGGCGATCCCGACGTCGGCCGCGCGGATCGCGGGGGCGTCGTTGGCCCCGTCACCGGTGACCGCCACCGTCTCGCCGGCCTGGCGCAGGCAGGAGACGATCCGCGTCTTGTGCGCCGGGGTGGCGCGGGCGAACACCGCCACCTCGGGCAGCGCCTTCGTCAGGATCTCGTCGTCGACGTCGTCCATCTCGGGGCCGGTCATGACGCGCCGGCCGTTCAGCACGCCGAGCTCGGCGGCGATCGCCTCGGCGGTGCTCGGATGGTCTCCGGTGACCATGACGACCCGGACACCGGCCCGTACCAGGTGGCCGACGCTCTCGGCGGCGGCGGGCCGTACCGGGTCGGCCAGGCCCAGGAAGCCGAGGAAGCACAGCCCGCCGACGCGGGACCCGTCGAGGTCGCGCCGGCCGGAGGCGGGCCGCTGGGCACCGCGAGCACCCGGTGGCCCAGCCGGGCGAGCGCGTCGATCTCCCGATCCAGTTCCAGCCGGAGCTCCTCGTCCAGGGGGATGGTCCGTGCGCCCCGGAGGACCGTCGTGCACCGGTCGAGCACGATCTCCGGGGCGCCCTTGACGCTCAGCAGGTGCCCGGAGCCGCTCACGCCGAGCACCGCGTGGTAGCCGCGTTCCGGCTCGAAGGGCAGTTCGTCGATCCGGCGCCAGGCGGCCGCCCCTTCCTGCGGGGTCACTCCCAGCCGGTGGGCGCCGTCGACGACGGCGCGGTCCGTGGGATGGGCGATGATCCGGCCCTCGCCCGCCCGGGGACTCGCGCGCAGCGCCGCGGCGACGATCGGCCGCGGCCCGGCCGGCGGCTCCTCGACGGACTCGACGGACTCGACTGCGGGATATCGGGTCCGCCCGTCCGAGACGCAGCGCAGGCGGATGCGCCCCTCGGTGAGGGTCCCCGTCTTGTCGAAGCACAGCACGTTCACCCGGCCCAGCGCCTCGATCGTCGAGGGGTTGCGCACCAGCGCGGCGCGCTTCGACAGCCGCCGCGCGGCGGCCAGCTCCGCGACCGTGGCGATGAAGGGGAGCCCTTCGGGCACGGCCGCCACGGCCAGACTCACCGCGGGCGCGAGCCCCGCCGCCAGCGGGCGGCCGCGCAGCAGGTCGACGGCGAGCAGGGCCAGCCCGGAGCCGATGGAGAGCGGCAGGATCCTGCGGCCCAGTTCACGCAGCCGCAGCTCCACCCCGGTCGGCGGGCGCGGTCCCGCGGC